>CAZNHI010000411.1:0-2740 GCA_964572535.1 uncultured Dehalococcoidia bacterium | reverse complement strand
AGGGAATGCTTGAGGGCGACGACGTAGCAGAGCGCCCACTGCCAACGGGCAGCGCTGACGCGGCGTTCGTACTCGGCGCCCAGGGGTGGAGCAATAGCAACGAAGCGCTCCGAGGGCACGCAGGCGATCACGGCGTCCGCGTCCCAGCGGCGGCCATCAGGCAGGACTACACCGTCGGCGCGGCCGTTCGAGACGGTTATCTGCTGCACCGGCGCCGAGGTCTCGACGTGGGCGGCGCCGCGGATACGGCGCTCCAGCTCGCGGATGTAGACGCCGAAGCTGCCCATGAGGTAGCCGAGCTGCTCCTTCTGACTGACGCTGGACTTGCGCGAGGAGAAGCGCAGGCGAATCTTGCTCCAGAGCCAGGCCATCGCCACCTCTTCAGCCTGGTCTGCGAACTTGCCGCGCAACAGCGGCCCCCAGATCACGTCGAGGCCCCTCTTGCCGACGTAGCGCCTGATCCACTCCCAGGCCGTGATCTTTTCGTACTGGCGCCACTTCTTCTGACGGCGCAGGTAGAGGCCGGTGAGGCCCACGCGGACGCGGTCGATCAGCGGCAAGGGTTTGAAGCGTAGGAGGTCCATGGGCGTGACGAAGGGCCAGATCTTGCCGCCGTGATAAAAGCCGACCTTCGAGTCACGCCAGACCATGCGGTCGCCGAGGCCGAGCTCGTCGATGAGGGCGACAATCGTGGTATCGGTGGTGAAGACGTGGTGGTAGAAGCACTCCAGGGGCTCACCGCCCGCATCAAAGGTGCGGACCAGTCCGCCGAGCTCCGGGCCGGCTTCGAAGAGGGCGACCTCATGGCCAGCCTGGATGAGCCGGTAGGCCGCCGAAAGCCCTGCAACGCCGCCGCCGACGATTGCGACCTTCATTCCAGCGACCCCTGTGACGGTGGCGTCTGAGTCTGCTCAGACATGCCCATGATTTGGCGGAAGGAGAAGTGCATCGACCAGAGCAGCGCGAAGCCGAGGATGATGACCGGCACCAGCAGCAGCGCGTGCAGGGCGATGGCGTAAGCCGAGGCAGAAGCGCTGCCGACGTTGTAGAGCACGAGGATTTCGCGGGTGGCGAGCTCGAAAGGGCCGACACCGCCGGGCGAGGCGAAGATCGAGAGGGCGAGATTGGCGGCTGCGACGATCATCAGGTAGACGTCGAAGCCGACTTCGAGGTGAAAGGCCTCCCCAACCACGTAGTACATCGAAGCCTCGACGACCCAGGAGGCAACCGAGGCGGCGGCGGCCAGCAGCATGACGCCGGGGCTACGCAGCGCGGCAAGGCCGGCGAGGAAGGCATCGAGCATCTCCTCAGCCGTGGAGGCGAGGCGCGCGGGCGCGAAGGCTGCGAGCTGCAGCAGCAGGCCGCGGACGCGCACGGGCGAGAAAGCGAGGCCAGCCAGCACAGCAGCGCCGGCGAGGAAGAGCAGCGCGGCGCCCACGCCGAGGCTCTGACGCCCGGCGTCCGTGTGGGACAGCGTGGTGACTGCGCCGAAGATCGCGACCAGGGCGAGGCCATCGAAGGCGCGGTCGACCGCGATCGTCCCGAAGGCTGTCGACTTGCTCATCGACTCCCGCTCCCCGACCAGGTAGGCGCGCACGATCTCGCCGAGGCGCATAGGGGCGACGTTGTTGGTCATGAGGCCGATGATTACAACCGGGTAGAGGCGTGCCGTCGGTATGCTGGCGACGGGTCGCAGGAGCAGGCGCCAGCGCAGGGCGCGCAGCCAGTAGCCGGCGAAGTAAATGGGTACGGCGGCGCAGGCAAGGGGATAATCGGCGCCGCTGAAGGCCTCCCGGATGTCGTCGAAGTCGGTGCGCGCCAGGAAAAAGGCGAGGAAGACGACGCTGATCGCCAGGCCGAGCCAGAAGCGCTTTCTACGCAGCAAGAGAAACTCGCCCGCTGCGCGGTAGCGTGTGAATCGAAGCGGCCCTCCGTTGCGTGTTTTGTCGGCTCGACTCACCGTAAGCTTTGCGCCGCAGGGTGTCCAGACCGCGCAAGTTGACACCCCACAAGGCGGGGATATGATCGCTGCACCGTTGAGAATCAAGGGAGGACTGCCGCCATGGCCTTTCGAGGTTACGTACTGATCGAAGCCGAGGTCGGGCACGCGAAGGGCGTGGGCGAGGCGGTGCTCGCCCTGAAGCACAAAGACGCGCGCGTGACCGCGGTTGACACCGTGACCGGCCCCTACGACGTCATCGTCCAGATGGAGGCGGACGACCTGGACAAGCTGGGCTCCGCGATCACTGAGGGCTTGCAACGCATCCAGGGTGTGCAACGGACGACGACGTGCCTGGCGGTGAAGCTGGGATAGCGCGAGGCGCTGGAGACAAGCCACAGGACGCTCCGACTCCATTCTCCGATACGTAGAGGCCGCAACCTACGCTGCTCTGCTGGTCTTGTGAGTCATGATTACGCCGTGCATTCGGCGCGTTAGAATCAGCGCATGACGTTTGAAGCGATGATTAGCGTTGAGGACGCGCGCGAGCGCATTCTCGCGGCGATTTCTCGCCTGCCGGTTGAGGAGCGGGCGCTGGGCCAGGCGCTGGGCCAGGTGTTGGCCGAGGATGCGTACTCGCCGATCACGATCCCGCCGCTGGACAACACAAGCATGGACGGCTACGCGGTGCGCGCAGCCGATACGCGGGGCGCGTCCGAGAGCACGCCTGTGACTCTCCGGATCATCGGGGAGGTAGCCGCGGGCTACATTTTCCAGGGCGAGCTCGCGGCGGGCGCCGCG
>CAZNHI010000410.1:0-2741 GCA_964572535.1 uncultured Dehalococcoidia bacterium | reverse complement strand
GAGCTAATCTCACGGCCCCGCGTGAACTTGATGCTCAGGCCCTCGCCGCGCAGCTCCATCGGCGTCGGCGGCGCATCTGGCGCGATGAAGCGCCGCGCCGGCATGCCCTCCGGCGGCGTCTCCGGTCTCAGGAGGAAGGGTGCGAAACGGACGTCGAAGTCGTACTCCCGCTGCAGCCGTTCGACCTCAACGAGGCCGATGTAGCACCAGGGTCAAACGAAGTCTGAGACTATGATCAGCGATGCGCGTTCGCGTTCGGCTTCTTTCTCGCTCACCGCGCTAGTATAAGGCTGTCCCCGCATTCTCCCGATCATCAATTAGACATGGTTGCCGAACTCGACCGCGAAGCCGACGTCCTCGATCTGCTGCCGTTCCCGGCGGACTGCGCTGTGCGCCGCCTGCACAACGAAGGCGTGCTGCTGCTCGGCGGCGGCCGCGCCTTGCTGCTGCAGATTGCCCATCCCGCTGTCGCGGCGGGGGTTGCCAACCACAGCAATTACCACACGGAGCGCTGGCGGCGCCTCATACGCACCCTGCGTCCCATGCACGAGATCGTCTTCGGCGACCGCGACCAGGCACTGGCGGCGGTACAGGGGATCAACCGCATCCACAAGCGCGTCACCGGCCCCGGCTACGACGCCCGCGACCCCGCCTTGCTGCTCTGGGTCCTTGCCACCCTCATCGACACCTCGCTGGTCATGCGAGAGCGCTTCGTCGGCCCGCTGACCCCGGCAGAGGCTGAAGCCTACTACCAGGACATGTGCCGCCTCGGGCTGCTGCTCGAAGTCCCGGCAGACTGCCTGCCCGCGGACCTGACCGCCTTCCGCCTCTACTTCGAGCAGACGCTCGCCTCGCTGGAGGTCTCGGACGCCGCACGCGGCATCGCCCGCGAGCTGCTGAAGCTCACCCCTACCAGCTGGCCCGCCATCGCCCCTCTGCGCTTCCTCACCGCCGGACTCCTGCCGGAATCGCTGCGAGAGCAGTTCGGCCTCGGCTGGGGCCCAAAGCGTCAGGCGACGCTCCGCGCCTTCGAAGCCCTCTCCCGCGCCGTGGTGCCACGCCTGCCCCAACGCCTGCGCCGGCCCCCCTGGTTCCTGCTGCCCTCGCGACCCTAAACACCGGAACCCCTAAACTGGGAATCCGTGTACGACTTAGGCCGGCGGCCCGCCAACTACACTCCCCTGATCCTTGGCATCCTCAGCGTCTTCATCGTCGCCGCGGCGCTGCAGCTGCTGCGTGGCGTCCCCCAGCCGGCGGTCACGGTCACCTTCCCCGCCTCCTCGCCCCTCGGCGAAGCGCGGCAACCCAAGCTGCCGGAGGATGGCTCGTCCATCGTCGTGGTAGACGGCCTCGGCATCCTCGGCACTGCCGGCCCTGCGCAGCCCCGCCCCATCGCCAGCATTACCAAGATCATGACCGCCTACGTCATCCTCAAGTCGCACCCCCTGCAGCCCGGCCAAAGCGGCCCCGTCATCGAGCTGACTACCCGCGACCAGCAGCGCTGGCTGGAGATGCTGGCCCAGGACCAGTCGTCGCTGCCCGTGACGGCCGGCCAGCGACTCACCCAGCTGCAGCTGCTGCAGGGCCTGCTCGTCCCCTCCGCCAACAACTACGCCGAGATCCTCGCCAACTGGGACGCCGGCTCGGTCAGCGCCTTCGTGCAGAAGATGAACGCTGAGGCGCAGGCCCTCGGCCTCAAAGACACCCGCTACGTCGACACCAGCGGTTTCTCCGCCGCATCCACCAGCACCCCCGCCGATCAGCTGATCCTCGCCCGCGTCGTCATGGCCGACCCCGTCTTCGCCTCGATCGTCAGGCTGGAGCAGGTGACCATCCCCGGTGTCGGCGCCGTCTCAGCCGTCAACCAGCTCCTCGGCGTCGATGGCGTCATCGGCATCAAGACCGGCTTTACGGAGGAGGCCGGCGGCAACCTCGCCTTCGCCGCCAAACACGACGCTGCCGGCGCCGAAGTCAACGTCTACGGCATCGTCCTCGGGCAGAAGGACCGCCCCGCGGCCTTCAGCGTCACGCGCACCATCCTCGCCAGCCTCGACGGCAATCTCGAGTTCAAGCGCGTGATGGCCACCGGCCAGCCCATCGCCACAGTCGAGACGGACTGGGGCGCCAGCGTCGACCTCATCGTCAACGAAGACGTGCAGCTCCTGGCCTGGCCCGGCCTGGTCCTGACCACCACAGTCGAGCTCGACGCCTTCACCGCCCCGAAGTCCGCCGGCGACCAGGTCGGCTGGGTCAACGTAGTGCTCGGCGAACAAGCCCGCCGCCTACCCCTCGTCCTCGCTCACGACCTCGAAGGCCCAGCCATCCTCTGGCGCCTGACCCACTTCTAACCCTCGAAGTCACGCCCCCTCCCCCTGTCGTTGCGAGCCATCGCCGCAGCGACGCGAAGTGCATCCTGAGCACCGTCGAAAGGTGCATCCTGAGCACTGTCGAAGGACAAGCTCGGTAACCCACCCCATCATCGCCACCCACACCTACATCTATCGTTGCGAGCCATCCCGCCACAGCGGGAGGCGAAGCAACCCCGGTAACCACCCCCGCCGAACTCCTCTGCCCCAAACTCCCATACGCCCCTTTAGCGGGGCTTGGGGCCGAGCCCCATCTTTCAACACCGAGAGAAGGGTCGCGCACTCCCTCCTCGTCTGTCGTTGCGAGGAGCCGCAGCGACGAAGCAATCTCGGTATCCCCTCCTTGTACAAAGCACCACCTCCCGCGCAGCCACC
>CAZNHI010000409.1:0-2763 GCA_964572535.1 uncultured Dehalococcoidia bacterium | reverse complement strand
GGAGGCCGTCGCGCAGACGGGCGTGCTGCGGCTGGCCCGTGCCCAGCATGTGTCCCCAGTAGAAGGGGGTATCGCGCAGCAGGTAGAGACGCGTCGGGTCCGTGAGCTGGTAAGTGCCTTCGTGCAGCGCCAGGAAGCCCAGCGCTTTGAGCAGGCGCAGCACCGCGATCGTCGTGCGGTGGTCGAAGCCGAGGCGGTCGGCCAGCTCGATTGCTTTGGCGGGCGACTCGTGCAGCGACTTGAAGATGCCCAGCTCGTCCGCGACCGTGACGGCAGGCAGGTAATGGATCGATAGCCAGGTGTCCCAGATCAGGCGGTCGTTGGAGGTGGGCATTTCGTAGGTGTTCATGGTTGGCGCTTTCTCCGGCATTGAAGATGGGGGCTCGGCCCCCAGGCCCCTGGTGTTGAAAGATGGGGGCTCCGCCCCCAGGCCCCTGCTAAAGGGGGGCGCATGTTCCGGTATTGACATTGACCGCGGCTTAGAAGAATCGGGATACCCCATGCCCTAGTGGCGCGATTATACGGAGGCGAGTACAGGAGCCTCGATGCGGGTGCTATTCTGAGCCTCGATAGTAGGAGGGGCGAGCAAATGATTGGCGTGTACATTCCCGGTGGCAGCGCGCAGCAGTTCATTGATTCGATCAAGCTGGCGGAGGCCAAGGGCATCCCGTCCTTCTGGCTGACCAGCGGCGGGCCTTCACCGGACGTAATCACCGTCTTCGCGGCGGCGGCCGTGCAGACCTCGAAGATCAAGATGGGCACGTCGATTACGCAGACCTGGCCGCGTCACCCGGTCGCCATCGCCTCGCAGTGCATCGCGATGTCACAGATCGCGCCCGGTCGATTCCGCATCGGCCTCGGTTCCAGCCACAAGCCCGCCGTGGAGGCCATGTATGGCGTCGAGTATCGCAAGCCGCTGCTCAACCTGCGCGAGTACCTGTTCACGGTGCAGTCCATCCTCAAGAAGGGCGAGGTCGACTTCTCCGGCACCTTCGTCAAGACCACGACGCGCCTCGGCGCCGGTCCCGGCAACTTCAAGCTGGAGGCGCCCATAGATGTTCCCGTGATGGCATCGGCGCTGCGTCCGGCGTCGTTCCGGCTCTGCGGCGAGTTGGCGGACGGCGCGATCAGCTGGGTCTGCCCCTGGGAGTACCTGCGCGACACGGCCCTGCCGGCGATGCGGGAAGCGGCGACCGAGGCCGGGCGAGCCACACCGCCGCTGGTCGCGCACTTGCCCGTCGTGCTCAGCGATGACATCGAGACGGTGCGAACGGCCGCGGGTCCGGCGCTCTCGCGCTACGCGGGGCTAACCAACTACCGCGGCATGTTCGAGATCGCGGGTTTCCACGACGCGGCGGGCGGCGACCTCAACGCGCTGATCGATGCGGTCGCCATCTACGGCAATGACGAGCAGGTGGCCGGGCGCCTGGGCCAGGTAATCTCTGAGGGCGCGGGCGAGATCATCGCGCACCAGCTGCCGGTGAGCCAGGACGGCATCCCGGAGCAGACGGAACGCTTCCTGGAGGTCGTGGCGAGGGCGAACAAGCTGGCGGGCGTGAGGGTGTGAAGAGGCTGACGGCGACCGTCGAGGCGGTCTGTATTAGCGTCCCCGGCGTGCGTGTCGCGAAGGCGCCGCAGGATGAGGCGTTTCTCGGCCCCCACGGCTTCGTCGGCGACCGCCACGAGGCCGAGTTGCGCCGCACGCGCGACGGCGACGGCCAGCGGCCCAACCATCGCCAGTGGTCCGCAGTCTCTAGCGAGGAGGTCGCCGAGCTTTGCGCGGACATGGGCGTCGACCCGCCGTTCGCGCTCGGTGCCTTGGGCGAGAACCTGCGCCTGTCAGGCGTGAAGCTGGCCGAGATACCAGAGGGAAGCGTCCTGGAGCTGGACTCCGGCGCGAAGCTGCTGGTCTCGGGCCGCAACGACCCCTGTGTCAACGCGGCGCTGGAGCTATCCCAGACCTACGGCCCGACTGTGGGGCAGTACTTCGTCAAGCAGGCCTTTGGGCGGCGCGGCATCCTCGGCACCGTGCTCGAAACGGGCGTCATCCGTCCCGGCGACAAGGTGACGATCCTTCTGCCCGACGCGGTCACAGCCTAGCGACCAAGCCCTCGAGCAGCGCCCGGCCCTCCGGCCAATCGCCGAGGCCGGAGTCGGCGTTGAGGTGCCCTTTCGCACCAAAGTCCACGAACTCGGAACCCCAGATCTGGGCCGTGTCCTGCGCGTAGTCTATGGTTCCGTAGGGGTCGTCCTGGCTCGCGACGACCAGCGATGGGAACGGCAGCGCCAACGACGGTTGCTCGAACCCGGTGGCGCTGACGGGAAATCTGGGGCCACTCACGTCGGGGACGGATACGAGAAAGGCGCCTGCCATCGAAGGGTCGTCGTGGTCGCGCACCCACTCCGCCAGCACCAGACAACCGAGGCTATGGGCGATCACCACCTGAGGCCCGGTTATTTGCCAGATTGCCTTCTGCAGGTCGGAGACCCAGGTGTTGCGGTCGGGCCGCAGCCAGTCGGCGTGCTCGAGCCAGACGCCGCCCAGGCTTTGGTGCCACAAGCGCTGCCAGTGCGCCGGCCCGGAGTTGCCGATGCCCGCGACGAAGACGTAGGTGATGTCTTCGGAAGACATGCCGTCTAGACCGCCAGGGCGACCCCGTCGCCGCGCAGGTCGGAGGCCACAGCCCAGCCGCCGCCCGCGGTCCCGGCGATGATCTGGCTGCGCGCGATTGCCCCGTCCCACTGGGCCAGGCGCAGCAGCTT
>CAZNHI010000408.1:0-2784 GCA_964572535.1 uncultured Dehalococcoidia bacterium | reverse complement strand
TGCGTCATCTGATTTGTGGCGACGAGAGTAGCGCGCTTCGCTGTCGCGATGGCGCAAAAGCGGTATGCCCTAGGGTTTCGACGTTAGCTCGAAGATCAGGTTGCGGTCGTTGTCGTAACGGATCAGCGTCCGCGCCGGCGTGTCGGCGTACCAGGCGACCTGACGCGCGTTGGCGGTCGCTATCTCCACGCGCCAGGCCTCGAAGGTGCCCGCCGGTACGGTGACGGTCTCCTTGCGCGCAACCCTGAGGTAGACCTCCTGGCGGGTGCGGCGGTTGGTGATCAGCGTCACGTAGCTCGCCTCGTAGCCCACCGCGAAGGGCAGCGTGCGCCAGAGGAAGAGCGAGCTGTCGTTGTCGTAGGCGTGCTCCGGGACGCTGAGGCCGGTCTGGCGCCCGCCCACCTTCACGGTGGCGCCGGCCTCTGTGTACGTGACCTCGATCAGGTCCTCGTCGTCCGGGTTGTCGTTCTCGATCTTGCGCACGGAGGAGAGCGGCTTGATCGTGCGGCTATCGACAACCACGTCAATCGAGTCCACGGTTGTCTCACTCTCGAAGCGCTGACGCAGGGTTGTCTCACCTTGGTTGACTTCCACAGTCAGAACACCCACCGCGAGTTGCTTTCCGTCGTCATCAACCAGCCGGTAGGTCATGATCTCGTCGTCGGACCAGGGTGGCGTGCCGGCGACGTCGGAAGCAGGCGGACCGGAGCCGCCGCTGCTGCAGGCCGCCACCACGATGAGGAACGCGAGACCAGGGAACGCCGAAAGGCGCCTTAGATGAGCGACGCCGACACCTCACGAATGATTTCCAGTGCCTGGTCGATGTCGTCACGCTCGATGCCGTGGTGGGTGAGCATGCGCATCCGGCCGTGCACCATGCTGCCGAGGACGCCGCTTTCGCGCAAGCGCCCGGCCAGCGTGGCAGTGTCGATACCCGTGTGCTTCCAGAACAGGATGTTGGTCTGCACCAACGAAGTGTCGATTTCCACTCCGGCTATCTCAGACAGGCCCTGCGCCAGGTAACGGGCGTTGGCGTGATCGTCCGCGAGACGGTCGACCATCTCTTCCAACCCGACGATGCCAGCCGCCGCCAGCACACCTGCCTGCCGCATCGTTCCGCCGACCATGCGCCGGTTGCGCCGCGCCCGCTCGATAAACTCGCCGCTGCTACAAATCATTGAGCCGACCGGCGCCGAAAGCCCCTTCGAGAGACAAAACGTCACGGAATCGGCTTCGCGGGCGAGGTCCTTTGCGGTCGTCTCCAGGGCGATGGCGGCGTTGAAGATGCGCGCCCCGTCGATGTGCAACGCTGCGCCGGCTGTGCGCGCGATCCCGGCCAGCTCCGCGGTATAGCTGGCCGGAATAGCCGAGCCATTGCAGAAGTTGTGCGTGTTCTCGAGGCAGATCAGCGCCGTACGCGGCGCCGAGGACTCACCGTGGCGCACCATCGACCTGACCTCGTCGAGGTCCATGAGGCCTCGCTCGTCATTGCGTACCTGGCGGATGTTCACGCCCGCGAGGCCGGCCGCGCCGCCCACCTCCGACTGCACGATGTGCGCCATGCTGCCGGCGATGGCTTCGTCGCTGCGCTGACAGTGCGTCAGCAGCGAGACCAGGTTGGCCATGGTGCCGCTGGGTACGAACAGCGCGGCTTCCTTGCCCAGACGCTCCGCAGCCAGCGACTCGAGGCGCTTGACCGTGGGATCGTCCCCCAGGGCATCGTCGCCGAGAGGGGCCGTGATCATCGCCTCGCGCATGGCGGCCGTGGGGTGGGTCACAGTGTCAGAGCGCAGGTCCACGATGCGGGTGGCGGTGCTCAAGATATCGTCCCGCCCCTGAGGGTGCGGTATGGCTCCTCGCCGCGTACCGCCTTTATCTCCTCGCGTCGCTCCTCCCACTGCAGCTCGTGCAGCACGGCGAGCAGTGTGTTCTCTGCCACGCCCTCACTGGCGAGGCGGTCGAAGATCGCCTGCCAGACGCCGGCCTCGATCAAGGTGCGCACGGTGCGGGGCCACTGGAAGGCGATGATGCGCTCCGGCGATGACAGCTTGGGACGCAGGCGCATCAACTCACGGAAGCGCTCGTCGGAGCTGCGTACGCGGTCGACGACACGCACCAGAGGCGGGTCGTCTTCAGTGTGGCGGTTATCGACGAGCAAACGGCGCTCGAAGAGGTGGAACATGACGACGAAGACCTCCGCCGTGTTCACCACGTTGAGGATCTCGCTGAGGTCTACGCCGAGTTCGTCTTCCACGTAAAGTAATTGTAAATCAGACGCCGCGCGTCGTGACAGGGCGCAACGGCCTATTCATCCTCGCCGTCGTCCGCGCCGAAGGGGCCGTCCTCTTCGATCCCCAGGAGTCGCAGGCGCGCGTGGTCGTACTTGCGCTTCGAGCGCGCTTCGCGGTTGAGCACGCCCTTGAGCCGCAGCGGCTCGATCCGCTTCTTGTCCAGGAAGAACTCGTGCAGGGCTGCGAGGTGGCGCTGCCAGGTCTCGTAGGCCTCTCTATATACGGCGACCTTGTCTTCAGCTTCGGACATCGAGAACAAGTATACGAGCGCCGCGATTCTGGAGTAGCCTCATTTCATGACCCAGACAAGCCTGAAAACCGCCCTGATCGGGCGCCTGACCGACCTCCTGGGACCCGAAGGCGTTGAGCTGGACGAGGGCCAACTGCGCTACTTCGCGGAGGACGCGCTGCGCGGTCGTGGTGCCGCCGGTGCAACTGCGACACCGCTGGCGGTAGTTCGGCCCGCGACAGGCGAGGAGGCCGCGCGCGTGCT
>CAZNHI010000407.1:0-2830 GCA_964572535.1 uncultured Dehalococcoidia bacterium | reverse complement strand
CGTGGGTTCGAATCCCACCCCCTCCGCCACTTGCCGCCAATCGAGGAGAGCCCCACATGCCCGACGAAACCACGCCCCGCCTGGGCGAGTTGGATACCAGTTCACCGGATGCCCGTAAGCGCGTACATGAGGAGAACCGACTCTCCTGGAACGAGGCGACGAAGGCGCACAATAGCCACAAGCGCGACCAGGCGAAGTTCTTTCGCGAAGGCGGCCAGAAGCTCTTTCCGGAGGAGATCGGGCTGCTTGGCGACCTGGCTGGGAAGTCTGTCCTGCACCTGCAATGCAACGCCGGCCAAGACACCATCTCGATCAAGATGCTCGGCGCGGCGAAGGTGACCGGTGTCGACATCAGCGATGAGGCGATCGATTTCGCGCGCAAGCTGTCCGCTGATTCGGGCCTCGAGGCCACGTTCCATCGCGCCGACGTCTATGACTGGCTAGCGGCGGCGGCGGCCGACGACGAACGATGGGACGTCGTCTTTTCGTCCTACGGGGCGGTCTGCTGGCTCTCGGACCTCGGAACGTGGGCTAAGGGGATCGCGGCGGTTCTGAAACAGGGCGGACGCTTCGTGCTCGTCGAGTTCCATCCGGTTATGGGCATGTTCGACGAAGAGATGCGCCACTTCTTCCCGTACTCGTCGCACGGCGAGGCGGTGACCTGGGACGACGGCGTGGGAGACTACGTTGCCGCATCCGGCTCAGTGATCACGCCTTCCGGCTGGGACGACGGTGTCAAGGACTTCAAGAACCCGCACCGGGTACACGAGTTCGCGTGGGGGGTGAGCGACGTCATCGGCCCGCTACTGGACGCGGGGTTAGATCTGGAACACTTCCGCGAGTACGATTACTCGAACGGGTGCAAGCTGTTCACCGAGATGCAGGCGCTGGAAGGGCGCCGCTGGACAGTGCCACAAGGTGTACCGCGCTTGCCGATGATGTACTCGATAACGGCACGTAAACAAGCGTAACCCCCTGTAACGCGCGACAATTTCGCCTCAAGCTGCAACATAGAACGCTGCGAGCACGTCTCCTATTTCGGAACGGGCCGGTTTGTCTAATCTATTTTTTCGGCTCGGTCTGGAGGCATCAAATGAAATCGCAGACGAGCAAACTCACGATCTTTGCAATTGTAGTGTGCGGCGTGCTGGCAGTGGCTTTCGTCGCCACCGCGTACTGGCAGCACGATGTCCACAGCTCGAAGCTCAGCGACGCCGAATCGCATGAAGCGATCGCCGCGTCGGTGCTACACGGGAAGACGGAAGGCGGACTGGCCGGAGAGCTCCTGCGACAGTACGTGGAGACCGGCGACACAACGTTGCTTGTCGAGATGCAAACGCACACCCAGGCAGGAGTACAAGACCTGACAAACGCCGTTTCGGCTGCAGGCGGCGACAGCAACGGGTTCCTCGACCAGGGTACGCAGTTCGTGCAGGCCGCCGGGCAGGTCATCGCGCTGCGGCAGGGCGGGGACGTCCAGGGTGCGGCTGGCGCGTTGGAGCAGCTAGCGCCGTCGTTCGAGGCCTTCATCGCCGCGCAAGACGAGTTCATTGCTTCTGAGCAGGCGCAAGCATCCGCTGATCGGTCTGACGCCAGCCAGGCAGACACCAACGCGCTTTGGCTCGCGATCACGGCCGCCGCCCTTGCCGTCTGCGCGGTGCTGGGCGTGACCGTGGTGGTGCGCCGCGGCTCCAGCGCCGGCTCGCTTGACGCGGTACCGACGGCCTAGAAGACGAGACTTGTGCGTCGCGCCTACCCCCTGCAGAGCGCGGGCGGGTGAGGCGCGACGCGGTCCGGCTGCCTGATCTCGGCCGGACCGGTCACAATTGCGATGGCTAAGCAGTCCGAGCATCCAGGCACAACAATCGACCGAAGGGCGCGGCCGGGGCTGTCGGTGCGCGTGCGCGTTGTCGCCGGCTTTTGCCTCCTTGTGGCCATCCTGGTGGCTGTAACCCTTGGCGCGAGTTATCAGACCCGCCAGCATCAGGCCGACCTCGAGGACCTGCAGCGACACTCGGTGATGGCGACATTGCTGCTGACCGCCGAAGCGAAAGCAGCGATTTCCGCCGAGTTGCTGCAGCGATACGTTTACACCGGCGATGAGGCGTACGTCTCGGAGCTGAACGCGCACGCTGCAGCGGCGCAGGCAGCGCTCAATGAGGCGCTGGCGCGGGGTGGGCCCGCGGGACTTGATCAAGTAGTTGCCAAAGGCGCACAGCTTCAACAGGGCGCCGCACAGGCCCAGACACTGCGCCAGAGCGGCAACGTCGATCAGGCATCGGCTGTCATCGAGGAGTTGGTACCAGTCTTCCACGAGTACAGGATCAAGCTGGAGGAGATGAGTTCACTAGAGCTAGCGCAAGAGAGTGCTCTGCGGGTACGGGCGGACGACGCCGGTCGTCTCGCTCTCTGGCTGCTAATCGCATCCGGCGCGATCGGCGCAAGCCTCGGTATCCTGGTCTCCTACCAAATCGCCAGGTCGATAATCAAGCCGCTTGCTTCTCTCGAAGCTACAGCCCGACGCGTTCTGGCCGGCGACCTGACTGCCCGGGCGTCTACCAAAGGCCCCAGGGAACTTTCGCACCTCGGCGTTGTGCTCAACCAGATGATGTCCGCCGTAGAGGCCCGCACCGCCGATCTGCGCGAGGCGAACCGCAAACTCCTCACGCAAAACAGCGAGCTTACAGACGCCCGCATGCAGGCGTCCACCGATCCGCTCACCGGCCTCGGCAACCACCGCTCGTTCCATAACCGCTTGCGAGACGAGACGGAGCGTGCCTCTCGGGCCAAATCGCACCTCGGGTTGGTAATCATCGACCTGGATGGCTTC
>CAZNHI010000406.1:0-2831 GCA_964572535.1 uncultured Dehalococcoidia bacterium | reverse complement strand
GAGAACGATCGGGAAGGCGCCGCTCTCGAAGACGTGCGCCGTGGCTTTCGTTATCTGGTCGAAGGTCTTCTCGATGTTCGCCGGTATCGTGAAGATGTCACCCAGGTCGCATACCGTAAGCGACTCGCGCAGGTCCACGCCAAGCTCGAAGCTGTAGGGGCCGTAAAGGGCGCTGATCTTGCGGATGCCCTGAGGCCCAAAGCGCGTGCCGGAACGGTAGGTCGTGCCGCCGTCGAAGGGCGCGCCGAGCACAGCGACATTGAACTCGCCGCACCGTTTGACATCTTCCAGGTAATGCGACTTGAGAAACGTGTTGATGCCGGCGAAGTGCGGCAGTTCGCCGCGGCTGAACGTCGGTATCGTCCGGTCGACGATGGAGTCGGCGCCCTGCAGGCCCATCTCCAGCCCCCACCTCAGCTCCTCCTCGCGCTTTGTCGTCGGGAGAAGCGCCTCCGCCTCGACGGCGTAACGGGCTTCCGGGCCGTAGTTGTCGTGCAGCGGCACTTCACCACGGTAGTGGTGACCGTCGCTGAGAGTGTTGCGTTCCAAACGGTTAAACCTCCACCGCTTCTGCCAGGAGCAGACCGCGGATCTCGTCACGCAGGTCGAGGAAGCGCTCCTCGCGGCGGATGGTGTGCGAGCGGTCGGCGCCGAAGGGCACGTCGATCTCGCGCTTGACACGCCCGGGGTGCGACGCCAGCACGTAGATACGTTGAGCCAGGAAGATTGCCTCTTCCACATCGTGCGTCACCATCAGCACCGTCGTGCCGGTCTCGCGCCAGATTGAGAGCAGGTACTCCTGCATCAGCGTCTTCGTGTGCGCATCCAGCGCCCCGAAGGGCTCGTCCAGCAACAGCACCTCCGGCTCCGTCACCAGCGAACGCGCGATGGCGACGCGCTGACGCATGCCGCCAGAGAGCTGGCTGGGCCGGGCGTCCGCCCACTTCTCTAGCTTCATCACTCCCAGGTAGTGATCGACTCGGCGCCTGATCTCAGCCCGGTTGATGCCCGCCAGCTCTAGCCCGAAGGCGATGTTCTGGCTGACGTTGCGCCACGGGTACAGGGAGTAGGTCTGGAAGACCAGGCCGCGGTCTGGCCCCGGCCCCTCGATTTCCTCGCCGTCCAGGGTCACGCTGCCGGATGTTGGCTCCGTGAGCCCGGCCACGATGCTGAGCAGCGTCGACTTGCCGCAACCGGAAGCCCCGACGATGCAGACGAACTCCCCCGGTTCAACAATGAGGTCGATGCCTTCGATCGCTAAGGTGTCGCCACGACGGGCGCTGAAGACCTTCGAGACGCCTTGCAACTCCAGCCGTGCAGTCATGGCACTACTCCTGCGACCATGGCGCCACTCGGTTACGCAGCGTGCGCAGCGCCACATCTGTCGCGAGCCCGATCAAACCGATGATCACAATGGCCGCGAAAATCCGGTCGATCTGCAGGAACTTCTGCGAACGGACGATCAGCCGCCCGAGGCCGAACTCGGCGTTGAACATCTCAGTTACCACGATCAAGTTCCAGGCTGCGGCCAGATTGACCCGCGCGACATCGATCATGCCGGGAATCGCGTGCGGGACGATCACCTTGCGGAATACGGCGCCGCTGCCTGCGCCGAGGGTCTGAGTCACCTTGATCAGCTCCATCGGTACCTGCCAGACAACATTCGCGGTCATCAGGGTGTTAAAGAACACCGTTCCCAGCACCACCAGCGCAATCTTCGAGTTCTCGCCGAGACCCAGCCAGACGACTAACAGGATCACGAACGCCGTGGCGGGCGCGTAACGGATCAGCCCGATCGCTGGCTCGAACAGCGCTCTCATGCTGCTGAATGTGCCCATCGCCAGGCCCAGCGGTATGGCGATGAGTAATGAGAGCGTGAAGCCGATGGCCACCCGCCGTGTGCTGGCGAACGTGTCGTCCAGCAGCTGGCCGTCCGTCACCATGTCGTAGGCAGCCTCCGCGGTTGCGACCGGGCTGGGCAAGAAGGTCGGGTTGACCGTCTCGGAGAGCACCAGCCCCTGCCAGATCAGCAGCGGCATCAACACCGAGGCAACGATCAGCGCCAGCTCGAGGCGCCGCGGGATTTCGTCCCGTATTCGCCAAAACACGGATGGGCGCCGCCGCCGTCTGCGCGAGACCAAACCTGTGGTCTCGCGCAGATCGGCTGGCGCATCCAGACTCAATCCTGCCTCCCTCAACTTCAACGCCCCTCTCGGCTAGGACGCCGGCTCATAGGCGCGGACGAAGCGGGGCTCAAACACCTTTGCGAGGTCGATCTTCTCCTCGACGAAGTCGTTCTCCAGGAGGAACTTTGATATCTCCTCAGCGGCATGGTTGAGGTAGGTCATGCTGGAGCCGGAGGAAAATGCTTTCTCGTTCTGCTCCAGCGTGAACAACGTGGTACCGGCGTCGTACTCCTTGTACTCGGCCACGCTGACGCCGGCCCGCTTCGCCATGATGTCGAGTGCCTTGGCGGGGTTAGCCTTGATGTAGTCCAGGGTCATGAACCAGGCATTGATCAGCTTCTGGACGTCACCGGGGCGCTTCTCCACGAGCTCTCCACTGACGACGAGGTGGTCCGGGATCGCTCCCGGGAAGTCGGCGGAGGAGAACAGGACCTTGGCCCCGCCGCGCTTCAGCGCCTGTGTCGTAAACGGCGCGAAGGCGCCCACCGCGTCCAGCTGACCGGCGGCGAACGAAGCAGCGGCCGCGCCCGTCTCCAGGTTGACGACCTCGACGTCTGACAGGCTGAGACCCGCGTCGCGCAGGCCCAGGGCCAACAGGAAGTGGTCGACGACGCCGGCTTCGATGCCGATCTTCTTGCCCTTGAG
>CAZNHI010000405.1:0-2834 GCA_964572535.1 uncultured Dehalococcoidia bacterium | reverse complement strand
GGTCCGCCGCGTTTAAGCCCTCCTGGATGCGCTCGCGGCGCTCGTCCAGCAGCTTCAACACCGGCTTGTACACAAACAGCCGCAGCAAGGTCAGCAGGAATATGAAGCTCAGCGTCTGACCCACCAGGACAGGTAGGTTAATGCCGAGGTCTGCTATGCCTAGGAAATACATCCGCTTAGACCTCTAAGAGTCCGCCTCCTTAGAAAACGAACCCGATCATAATCGCGACGACCAGCGCGTAAATCGCGATTGCTTCGGCGAACGCCACGCCCAGGATCATGTTTGACTGGATTACGGACTGCGCTTCCGGGTTGCGCCCCAGCGCCTCCATCGCCTTCCCGACCAGGTTGCCGATCGCCAGGCCGGGGCCGAAACCACCGATGCCGATCGCCAGCGCGGCGCCAACGTACTTGAACGCCGCGTCGCTAATCTCCAGCAGAGGGATCATTCGTTATGCCTCCTGTGTCTTCAATCCTTCACCTCGAAGGATAATTACCCGCCCGTTATTAATGGTGTGCCGCTTCCTCTCCGTGCCCATCGTCGCCGTGGTGCGTAACCGCCCCCATCGCAAAGACAAGCGTCAGCGTCGCGAACACGAACGCCTGGATCAAGCCCACAAAGACCTCCAGGCCGTAGAAAATCACCATGATCGGTGACGAAAGCGCCACCAGGAACGTCATGACCAGCAGCAAAATCTCGCCCGCCAGCATGTTGCCGAAGAGCCTGAACGAGAAGCTGATCAGCTTCGCGAACTCAGCGATCGTCTCCAGGAACCCGACGAAAAAGTTGATCGGGCTGCTGAAGTTGATGAACTTGCTGGCGTAACGGAAGAAGCCCAGCGTGGTGATGCCCCACCACTGGATCATCAGCACCGAGACGATGGCGAACGACGCCGGCGTCATCAGGTCCGTGTTGATGCCGCGCAGGTAGGGGAACAGCACGCCCAGCTTCTCGCCTTTGCCGGCGTGCTCAAGCGTCGCTACCTCGATCGCATGCTCGCGGCACTCGTCGCCCGCGTGTCCGGCGGCGCATTCCTCGGCCTCCAACTCCACGAACTCGGCGCCGGGGGTGATCAGGCTGATGCCGCCGCTTTCCTTGAACACCAGCGCGTCCTCATGGAACTTCGCTTCCTCAGCGTGCAGCGGCACGAAGATGCCTAAGGTGTTGAACACCGGCGTCAGCGACATCCAGTTCGCGAAGGCGATGTAGATCAGCAGCGTCGCGATCAGCGGGAAGAAGCGCCGCCCGTTCTTCTCCCCAGCGATGCCGGTCACGAAGTTGAAGATCAGCTCGATTACCGCCTCGAAGGCGTTGTAGAAGCCGCTGGGCACCATCTGGCGCTTGCGCACCGCCGTGAAGCAGATGATCAGCAGCAGCGCCATGATGATCCAGGCGGTGAGCAGCGTGTTAGTGATGTTGACGTCGAGGATCTGGTTGCCGGAGCCGGCGATGTGGATCAGGGGCTCGCCCTTGATCTCGATGATCGGCTGTGGCGGTTTGAGTAAGAAAATAGAAAGCAGGACGGTGACAACGGTGTAAATGACGACTCCAACAATGACGAGCCGCTTCAATCCTGCTTACCCCCCGTCCCTCTTCGGTTGATGGTTGCTAGCACGTCCCTCAGCTGGATCCAGCCACCCCACAGACCCAGGAACAAGCCCAGCAACAGTCCAACCACCGTGAACAGCTTGCCGGTGTCCAGAGCCCCGTCTGCCTGCATCCCCCCGACTGCGCCGAGCACGATGCAGATCGCGATGTAAAAGCCCATGCCCAGGAGCCGCGCGCTGGGCGGCAGTTCGCCGTTCATCAGCGACGCCCGGGCATTCGTGACGGCTGGAACAATATCACACCGCTATCTCACGATCAAAGGAATACCAGACCACATAATCGCAGCGATTTTGCCCGCCTCCGGAGCCTAACAGATCACCGGGCAGGCGGGCGCCCTGACATTGCTGAGCCCGCTTCAATGGCCTAGATTGGAGCCTATGCGACGCCGTGTTGAGCATGTTTCCGCCTTCGCTGGCTACCAGCGCTGGGCCGCCACCTATGACGACACGCCCAACCCGGTCGTCGCCATGGACGCGCGGCACACGCTGCCGTTGCTGGCGCCGCGGCCGGGCGAAGACGTCCTGGATGCAGGTTGTGGTACTGGGCGCAGTCTGCCTTCGCTGGTCGCTGCAGGCGCCCGGCCTGTCGGCATCGACTTCTCAGTTGAGATGCTCAAGGTTGCTCGCCGTCGCCTGCCCGGGGCTCGCCTCGCCGCCGCCGACCTCCAGCGCCCGCTGCCTCTGCGCCCACGCCGCTTCGATGCCGCGCTCTGCGCTCTCGTTGGCGAGCATCTGCCTGACCTGCGCGCCACTTTCTCCGAGGTGCAACGTGTGCTGCGGCCCGCCGGGCGGTTCGTCTTCTCCGTCTACCACCCCGAAATGGCCGCCGCGGGCGTCGAGGCCAACTTCGAAGCTGGCGGCACAGAGTACCGCCTCGGCGCCGTCAAGTATTCCACGAGCGACTACCTGACGCTGCTTCTAGACGCCGGCTTCCGCGAGCCGTCCTTCGAGGAGTTCGCCGGGGACGAGGAGCTGGCAGCGCATCTGCCGAATGGTGCGAAATACCTGGGCCGGCAGTTGCTGCTCGTCTTCACTACCCGCAGCGCCGTCTGACGCCCGGCCCACGAAAAAGCGCCCCTCGGGGCGCTCGTCCTGTCGTCTCTAGACCCTGCGTCTACTGCTTGCGCTTCTCGAAGTCGTCCAGGTCCAGGCTCTCGATAAAGTCCTTGAACGCCGACATCTTCTCGATTTCCTCCGGCTCCACCCGAGACCGCGGCTCGCCCATG
>CAZNHI010000404.1:0-2836 GCA_964572535.1 uncultured Dehalococcoidia bacterium | reverse complement strand
CGTACATTTCGAGGACCCAGAAGGCGTAAGCGGCGAACCAGTTGTTGTTGTCGCCGTAGAGGATGATCGTGTCGGCGTTGCTGATACCGGCGTCGCTGAGCAGGGCTTCGAGGTCTGGCCTGGTAATGACGTCGCGGCGGACCTGGTCCTGCAGCTGGCTGGTCCAGTTGAAGCCGACGGCGCCCGCGATGTGGCCTTCGTCGTAGGCGTTGGTGTCTACGTCGACCTCTACGAGCTTGATGCCGGGGTCGTTACTGTGCTGGGCGACCCAGTCTGTGGAGACGAGGACGTCTTGTGCTGGCATGAGGGGAATCTCCTTCTGAGGCTGAAACGGGCTATCGTCCGGAAGAGTTGCGGGGGTTACGTCTAGTTTGCCACGCCAACGTGCGTCACGCCAAAGAGGGTGAACAGGAGACCGGTTGAGCAAATGGTAAAGGTTTCAGGTTCTGGTGGGTCAATGGTGCGTAGGGGAATGGCATTGGTGGCGGGATGGCAGGCTGGTGGCGGGTTGGGCGTGGTGCCGAGGTTGCCGCGTCGCTAGGCGCTCCTCGCAATGGTGCGGAGGGGTGCGTTGGGCTACGCGGCGGTTGCTAGCGGCTGCGACGGGCGGGGGCGATAATCGAGGGAGACCCCAAGGTTAGAACGGAGCCCCCGCATGCCCATGAACATCGCCTTCGAGAAGTACACGCTGAGCAACGGCCTCGACGTGATTCTGCACGTGGACCGGTCGATCCCGGTGGCGGCGGTTAACGTCTGGTACCACGTCGGCTCGCAGAACGAGGAGCCGGACCGCACGGGCTTCGCCCACCTCTTCGAGCACATCATGTTCAAGGGCTCCAAGCACCATAACAGCGAGTATTTCATGCCGCTGCAGGAGGTGGGCGCCAGCATCAACGGCTCCACGACGACGGACCGCACGAACTATTACGAGGACGTGCCGGCGGAGTACCTGGAGCTTGCCCTGTGGCTGGAATCGGACCGGATGGGGTTCTTGCTGGACGCGTTCGACCAGCACAGCTTCGAGACTGAGATCGACGTCGTGCGCAATGAGCGGCGGCAGAGCTACGACAACCGCCCGTATGGGTTGGCGGGGCAGGAGATCCGCAAGGCGCTGTTCCCGCCGAACCACCCGTACAACTGGCAGACTATCGGCTCGCACGAGCACCTGGCGGTGGCGACGCTGGATGACGTGAAGGACTTTTTCCGGCGTTTCTACGCGCCGAACAACGCGAGCCTATCGATCGCGGGGGACATCGACGTCGAAGAGGCGAAGCGCATGGTGGAGCGCTACTTCGGCAGCCTGCCGCCGGCGCCGCCAGTGCCGCGATTGCAGCGGTGGCTGCCGGCGCTGCCGAACGAGGTGCGCGTGGAGTTGGAAGACGCGGTGCAGCTGCCGCGCATCTACCTGACGTGGATTGGCCCGCCGCGCTTCGACGCGGACGAGCCGGCGCTGGACGTGCTGATGTCGGTGCTGGGCGAGGGACGCAGCTCGCGGTTGTACCGGTCGCTGGTGTACGAGAAGCAGATCGCTCGGTCAGCGTCGTCGTACTACGCGGCGATGGAGATTGCGGGGGAGATTCGCGTCGACGCGACGCTGGCGACGGACGCAAAGCTCGACGAGGTGGAGGCGGCGCTGTGGCAGGAGATCACACGGCTGCAGAACGAGCCGCCGACCGGCGAGGAGGTGCAGCGCGCGGTCAACGGCCTGGAGGCGCACTTCGTCAGGCAGCTGGAGAGCGTCGGTGGGTTTGGCGGGCGGGCGGACCTGCTGAACTTCTACAACGTGTTCACGGGAGACCCGGGACGTCTGAACACAGACTTCGACCGGTTTCAGCAGGTGACGCCGGAGCAGGTGCAGCGCGTGGCGCGCCAGTATCTGACGCCGGGCCGCGTGCGCCTTGTCGTCAAGCCTCGTGCGGAAGTAGCACCGGCTGAGTCGGAGATTGACCGCTTCCAGACACCGGGTGCGGGCCGCAAGCGCAGCTTCGAGCCGCCGACGCCGCGGCGCATCCAGATCGCGGGTGGGCTGGACCTGCTGGTGGTGGAGAAGCACGAGGTGCCGTTGATCGCCGCTGGGCTGTACTTCCCGGGCGGGGGAGTGATCGACCTGGCCGGTTCGCCGGGTCTTAGCTCGATGACGGGCCGGGTGATGACGGAGGGGACGAAGCAGCGCAGCAGCACGCAGATCGCGGCGGAGTCCGACTTCATCGCGGCGCACCCGAACATCGGCATCGACCGCGAGAACGTGTTCGTCGCGACGGAGGCGTTGACGCGCCACTGGGAGCGGGCGCTGGAGCTGCTGGCGGACGTGATCGAGAATCCGACGTTCCCGGATGAGGAGATCGAGCGGGTGCGCAAGGAGCGCCTGACCGACCTGCGGCGCTTGCGTGACGACGCCAACGCGATAGCCGAGCGGGTCTCCAACGGGCTGCTGTACGGGCGGGAGTCGCCGCACGGGCACCCGATCAGCGGCCGCGAGGCGGCAATCGCGAGTTTGACGCGCGATGAGCTGGTACTGCAGCACGGGCGGCAGTTCGCGTCCGAGCGCCCGACGTTCCTTGTCGTTGGGGACGTGGACACGGAGACGGTGGCGAAACAGCTGGAGTCGGCGTTTTCCAGCTGGCGCAAGCTGGACAACCCTGCAGCGCGGGTGGACGCCACGGCGCAGCGAGAGCCGACACGCATCTACCTGGTTGACAAGCCGGGTGCGGCGCAATCGGTGATCTCGGCCAGCCAGGTGTCGGTGCCGCGGCTGCACCCGGACTTCCAGCCGCTGATGGTGATGAACATGGCGTTCGGCGGGCAGTTCACTGCGCGCTTGAACATGAACCTGCGC
>CAZNHI010000403.1:0-2850 GCA_964572535.1 uncultured Dehalococcoidia bacterium | reverse complement strand
CGGGCGGGTCAGGACGTCGCGCTGATCGCGCGCGGGCCGAGGGCGAAGGCGCTGGCCGAGCGCGGCGTCACCGTCACGGGGCTGTCTGACTTCACCGTCAAGCTGCCGATCGTCGAACGGCCGCAGGACCTGGACGGCTGCGACGCCTTCATGCTCACCGCCAAGACGTACGACACGCAGCCGGCGCTGGAGGGTGTGCGCGGCCTGCGGGCGGGCATGGCGTTCTCGGTGCAGAACGGCGTCGTCAAGAACGAGCACCTCGCCGCCGTCTTCGGCTGGGAGCACACCGTGGGCTGCATCGCCAACTTCAGCGGTGAGGTCAACGAGGATGGTAGCGTCCTGTTCAGCCGCAACGAGGGCCTGTACCTCGGCGAACTGCCGGGAGGCTCGTCGGAGCGGGTCGACGCCCTGGTCGCGGCGCTCGACGGAGCTGGCATCCGCACGATGGCTTCGGACGCCATCGAGTCGGTCGAGTGGTCGAAGTACGCGACCTGGTTGGGACTTACGGCGGTCGCCGCGCTCAGCCGCCTGTATACGCACGTCCTTTACCAGGACAACGAACTCAACGTGCTGCAGGTCACGCTCGTGCGCGAGGCGGCGCGGCTGGCGGAGGCGTCCGGCGTGGCGCTGAGGGACCTGGGAGGCCTGATTTTCCCGAAGACGATGACGTCTGTCTCGACGGAGGAGTGCGTGACGGTGCTGGAAAAGGCCGGCGCAGCCATGGAGGCGCGTGGCATGACGGCGCACCGCATGTCGGCGCTGCAGGACCTGCTGCGGGGCCGGCGCCTCGAAATCGAGGAGACGTACGGCTACGCGGTACGCAAGGCCGCCGAGCTGGGCGTGCCGATGCCCGCGTTGCAGACCTGCTACCAACTGCTCGCCGGGATCAACCGCCACTCCCGCGACTAGGTCACCGGTACCAGAAGGCGCCGGCGGGTCCGCTGCTCTACCGGTCGACCTTGTAGAGGATCCAGGGGCTGAAGCCGTTCCTCAGCGACTCGGTGCGGACGAGCTCGGTCAGCGTGAACTCCTGGCTGACCACGTCGAAGTAGACGTCGTGGTCCTCGAACACACCGCCGATGCGGGCGTCAGCGGCCTCCATGTGGCTGTACAGGTAGTACAAGTCCCGGCCTTCATCCAGCGCCTGCCGCATCGCCAGAGCGTTAAGCGCCGCGCCTTGCCTCCGGTCCTTCTCCGCCAGGGAGCGATCGAAGAGGTCGAGGAACTCGGGGTGAGGCTGAGCGTCCTGCAGGGCACGCGTCACGGAGCTGACCAGCACGGCGTCACTGCCCAGGCCTTCGATCACAGGCCGAATCTCTTTTGCCAGACCGGCATCGGACACCGCGGCGAAGCGGTGCCAGCGCCAGGGAATCTGGGCCGAGACGCCCCCGAATAGCAGCACCAGGAACGCAAGACTGAGCACCGCGGAGGCCGGGCCGACCTTCGATCGCAGTCCCTGGCTTTGATCGGAGCGGCGGAGCAAGGATGAGAAGCCGAGCGCCGCTAGCATGAGGACGAAGAACAGGACCGGCGTCATGTAGCGCCCGTCAGCGAACAGGAAAGGCGCATGGGCAAGGGGCCACGTGACTACGATCCAGGCCACGGCCAGCATCAACGGACGGTTCAGGCGCCACAGACGCGCGGCGCCGGCCAGCGCGGGCGGCACAAGGAACAGCCCCAGCCAGTTGCTCACGGCGAAGCCCCAATAGTAGAGCAGGTTCCGGAAGAAGTTCTCGAAGGAGACCAGACCGCTGTAGCCGCCGCCGAACCACTCCCCGGCAACGATCGAGAGCAGACAGAGGCCCGTAAACGTGGCTGCCGTCGTGGCCACGCGCGCTGACATCACTTCGGAGCGCAGTCGCGAGGGACTGAGGCCGGCGCCGGCGAGCGTCAGCCAGTAAAGGACCACGGCCGGAATCAGCAGGACGTTTGTCGGCCGGATGTTGACCAGCAGGGCGAGCAGGAACCCGTAGGCAACGAAGGCAACCAGCGAGCGCCCGCGCAGCGAGGGCACTAGGAAGACCGCCAGCGCCACCAGGAACGTCACCATGATGTCGAAGTAGCCGGCGCGCGAATAGAGGACAAGCAGCGGCGACAGCGCGCAGAAGCTGGCGAGGATTATTCCCGCCCGCTTGTCCCCCGTCAGCCGCGCCACTCCCAGGTACGCCAGGGGCACCAGCGCGATTCCGAAGGCCGAAGTCACGCCCTGCAGCGTCAGAAGCGAAGCTGAGAACAACGCGAACGGGATGACGAGGAGCAGCGCAGTGCCCGGCGGGTAGATCTGCGACTCGGGGAGCTTGCCCGAGAGCATCAGCTGCGCGTCGGTGAGGCGGTCGTACTGGTCAGGGACGAAGGCGAACGGCTCGAGCTGGTAGGTGCGCAGGAAAATCGCCACGACGACCAGCCCCGTCAGGATCAGCGTCTGAATCGAAACCTGCCGGAGCAGATCGGTCAGGACGAGACCGCGCCTGCTTCCCAGTGTGGAGATCGTGGCGCTGCGCACGTAGTAAGTATCGACGCAGCCGACGCTCTACCTTTGCCCGGGCAGACGGGCAGACGGGTCCTTCCTGGAAGGAGGCAGGCGGGCAGACGGGAGTGGGGGAGGGTCTTGGCCACAGATTTCGCGGATTGGCACAGATTTGGTTTTGAGGTCCTTCGACAGGCTCAGGATGCACCCTTCGACAGGCTCAGGATGCCATTGGAGGTTGGCGAGGGGTTCGTTTGGGCTTTAGGCACGTCGGCTGCGCGGTGGCAAGGGGGTTGGAGACCGGCGTTCATCCGTAGGGCGAGGCATGCCTCGCCCCTACGGATTGCGTTTGGTTGGCGGCCGGTAGGTGATCACCTTCCAGG
>CAZNHI010000402.1:0-2862 GCA_964572535.1 uncultured Dehalococcoidia bacterium | reverse complement strand
TGATCACGCGCAGCACCTTCACCTGCCCCGTCTCCTCGTCGACGTTTACCTCCGCGACCTGGGCGCTGAAGTACATCACGTCCTCTGACTGCTCCGCGTCGTGCGCCACCGTCACGGTCAGCGGCAGGCTCGCGCCATCGGCCAGCATCGCCTTGATCTGGTTGCAGGCCTTGAGCAGCGCCTGACCCTCTGTGTATGTGACCCGGCTGGCGCGCGGCCCCTCGTCGAAGGGCGTGCTGTCCGTGTCGCCGGGGCGCACGCTCACGCGGTCGAGCGGTACGTCCATCTCACTAGCCACCATCTGCTGCTCGATCGTGTGCGTGCCGGTGCCAACGTCGACGGTGGGACTCAGGACGCTGAATCTGCCATCTGCGTCTGCCGTGAGCACGGCGCCCGCCGCGCCGCCGCCAATCTGCCGCCCGAAGATCGCCACCCCACGCCCGTAGCCGGGCCCGCCGCCCACCGGATTACGCCGGCAGGCCTCCAGCGCCGCTTCCAGCACCTCCCGCGCCGTAATCGCGCTCATCTTGCGCCCGACTGCGTCCTCCTCGCCGATCGCGACCATGTTGCGCAGTCGAAACTCCGCCGGGTCGATGCCCAGCTCGCGCGCCAGGATGTCGGTGTGGCACTCCAGCGCAAACGTGTACTGGTGGGCGCCCGGCGCGCGGAAGTAACCGCCCGGCGTCGTGTTTGTGTAGACCTGGAGGAACTCGAAGTCCGAGTTCGGAGTGCGATAGCCACCGCCCACGTAGTGCCACGTCGAAAGCGCGGCGTTAGGCTTCATCGCCCCGTAGGCGCCGCAGCCATGCACCGTACGCACCTTGCGCGCCGTCAGCCTGCCGTCCCGCGTAACACCTGACTTAACCGTCACGTAAGTGGCGTGTGTCGGGTTGCTTGCCGTCAGCTCCTCGGCGTAGCTCATGACGATTTTCACCGGACGACCGGTTAGTTGCGCTAGCAGGTAAGTGATCGGCACGTCGCGGGCGTCGCCCTTGCCCCCGAAGTCCCCGCCCACCGCGACGACGTTGACCCGGATGCGCTCCTCCGGGATGCCAACCGCTTGCGATAGTTGGATGCGCACCCGGAACGGCGCCTTGGCCGAGCACCAGACCTGCACCCGCCCGCTTGAATCGATGTCTACGACGCTGGCGTAGGGCTCCAGGTAGCCCTGGTGGCGGCTGGGCACGTAGAAGGTGTGCTCCAAGACCAGGTCTGCCTCGCGGAAGCCCGCCTCAACGTCGCCCTTGCTCCAGGCCAGACGCGTGCAGCCGTTGTGCACGTCGGTGGCGCTACGCTGCAACGGGAAGCCCGCGTACGACGTGGCGTCCTCATGGATCAGCGGCGACTCCGGCTTCATTGCCTCGATCGCGTCAAAGACGGCCGGGATCGGCTCGTACTCCACCTCGATCAGGCTCAGCGCCTCTTCCGCTGCCTCACGCGTCTCAGCCGCCACCGCCGCGACCCGGTCCCCCACGTAGCGCACCCTATCCCAGCACAGCACCGGCAGGTCGCGCAGGATCTTGCCCTGATAGTGCCCCGGCGCGTCCTTGCCGGTGAGCACCGCCACCACACCCGGGACCCGCCGGGCCGCCGAGGCGTCTATCGACTTGATCAGCGCGTGTGGGTGCGGGCTGCGCAGCACGAGGCCCACAAGGATGCCGGGCAGGTCGACATCCGCGGCGTAGTGCGTGCGGCCCGTAACCTTGTCCGGCCCCTCGATGCGCCCAACTGGCGCGCCGATGACTGCGGACGTTGGCTTCACCTCAAGCGTCCGGGTAGCTGGCGCTCACGACGATCACGGCGCAGGCGATCAGGCTGTCGCCGACAGGTGAGCGCAGCCCACCGGCCTCGGCGCGCACCGTGACAACGCCGTGCGGCAGCTCCGCCTTCACCGCCTCGATGTCCACCGCCGACGGGTCCGGCACCCCGATCGTCACGTCGACCAGCATCTCGCCGCCGCGCTCCCTGATCTCCTGCAGCAGCGGCAGGCTAGAGTGGCGGATCGCGTCAGCCACGGCGCGTTTCGCCGCCTTCGTCGCGTCGTTGCCGTGCACGTCCAGCCCCATCCCGAACTCAAGCACAACCGCCCGTGAGCTCATATTCGCCTCCTCAGGCGCGTTCAATGATGACGACCGGGATCTGCCGCTCCGTACGAGTCTGAAAGACATCGTAGTTCGGGTAGATCGCGGCCATGATCTTCCAGAGGCGGGCCTTCTCCTCGCCCTCGGCAGTGCTTGCGCGCGCTTTGAACTTCTCTGCCAGCACCTGGACTTCGATTTGCGGGTCCTCTACCAGGTTCAAATACCACTGCGGGTGCTTGGGTGCTCCGCCCCAGGAGCCCACGATCAGGTAGCTGTCGCCATCCGTGCCGTAAATCAGCGGCGTCGTGTAGCTCTTGCCGGACTTACGGCCCGTGGTGGTCAGCAACAAAGTTTGGACGCCATTCCACATGTGCCCGTCGGCGCCGTCTGAGGCCTGGTAGCGGCGCACATGCTCCTGCTGCCAGCCGGGCTCTCCGGGCCTGATCGCCGGTCGTTCGCTCATTCGTGGTTCCTGTCTAGTCGACTATCGAGCCGTAGATGATCGCTCGCAGCTCTTTGCGAATCGGATACGTGGACGAAGGGCGCACCTGGGTCATGAACACGACGGCGAGGTCCTCTGCCGGCGTGATCCAGAACGCCGTCGAGGCCGCGCCGCCCCAGTAGTACTCGCCCGGCACGCTGAGCCCGCCCAGCACGGTAGAGTCCAGCACCCGCGCGAAGCCGAGGCCGAAGCCCACGCCCTCGCGGCTGGTCTCGCCGGCGGAGCCGTTGCTCAACTGCGCCAGGTCGCGGCCGCCCGGCAGGTGGGTCAGCGCCATGA
>CAZNHI010000401.1:0-2881 GCA_964572535.1 uncultured Dehalococcoidia bacterium | reverse complement strand
TCGAGTTCGTCACCGGCATCCTCATCCTGCCCCAGCGCCAGACCGCGCTGGTCGCCAAGCAGGCTGCGGAGGTCGACGTGCTCAGCGGCGGGCGGCTACGGCTGGGCATCGGCCTCGGCTGGAACGATGTCGAATACGAGGCCCTCAACGAGGACTTCCACAATCGCGGCCGCCGCGTCGAGGAGCAGGTGCAGGTACTGCGCCGCCTCTGGACGGAGCCGATCGTCGACTTCGAGGGCAAGTGGCACCGCATCGACCGCGCCGGCATCAACCCGCTCCCGGTCCAGCGGCCCATCCCGATTTTCATGGGCGGCCTCGCAGACAGCGTCCTCGAACGCGCTGCCCGCATCGCCGACGGCTGGTTCCCCATCGTCCGCGACGCGGAGTCAGTCGCAGCTCTGCCAGAGCGCATCAAGGGCCTGCGAGAGCGCGTGGCAAACTTCGGCCGCGACCCCAAGAGCTTCGAGATCCGCGTCCAGGCCGGCTTCACCACCACGTCGCCCGACGAGTGGGCGCAGGAAGTCGACACCTACCGCGCAATGGGCGTCGACTTCCTCTGCTTCAGCACAATGGGCACCGGCCTCGAAAAGCCCCGCGACCACATCGACGCGATGCGGCGCTACAAAGAAGCGCTGGGTTGAGTTCTCAGTTCTCAGTTCTCAGTTCTCAGTAAACGACAATGCAGGACTTCCGAAAGTTAGTCGTGTGGAAGAAGGGTCATGAACTGACCCTGAAGACCTACTCTTTGACCGCCGGCTTTCCCCGGGAAGAGGTTTACGGCCTGACAAGCCAGATGCGGCGAGCCGCCGCCTCAATCCCCGCAAACATCGCCGAAGGTTGTGGTCGCGGAGGCAATGCTGAGCTAGCGAGGTTCCTCCAGATCGCTCTCGGCTCCGCCAGCGAGCTCGAATACCACCTTTTGCTCGCCCACGATCTCAAACACCTCACCACCGCCGACTACGAAGCCGCAGCTGCGGACGTCTCAGAGGTCAAGCGCATGCTCACGGGCCTGCAACGCCGGATAAGGCTAGGCCCCAAAGGAACTGATAACTGAAAACCGAAGACTGACAACTGAAACTGGGCGGCGCGTAGAATGTAGCCAGAGGTACACAATGGGACGAGAACAACTGGAAGCGCTGGCGCGCATCATCGACGAACAGCTCAAGGACGGCCCGGATAGCGCCGTCGTCGGCACTTGGACGATTCGCTACGACGGTCAACGGCAGGTTCTCTACTTCGAGAAGTGTGAGGACGGCCTCTACTGCGAGGAGCGCCCCGCCGTAATCGACCTCCAGGGCAAGGTGCTGGACCGCGGTGGGCCGATCCTGATCGAGGGGAACTAGCAGACAAGATGGACCGCGCGCAGGTGGCCGAGGCGTTGCAGTCGCTGGCGGGTACACCCCGCGTGCTGGTTTACGACGTCGCCGAGACCGGCGCGCCGTCGCGCGACAAACCCCAGACGCCGTTCGTGCGCGGCTCCGAGGCCTGGTGGCACTTCATCGACCGCCGCCGCGCCCTCGATGACGGCCAGGATCTCAGCCTGCTGATCTCGCTGCGCGGCCTGCGCGTCGATGAGCGCATGCTCGTGGTCAACTGGGGCACCGCCTTCGCCAACTCCTTCCTCATGATCGAGCCCTCCGACCCCTGGCTCGACCTCACGACACCTGAGGGCATCGACGAGTTCGCGGCGCAGACCGGTGCCACGGACGCCGATGCGCTGGTTCGTGCCGCCTACGCCGAGTGGATCTACTGGATACGTGACGAGCGCGGCGATATCGAGAGCCGCACCGCCCGCCTCAGCCTGGAGCCGGGTTCGACCTTGTTCAGCGCCCTCTGGGACCGCCTGCCGAAGACGTTCCCGGCCTCCGCGTTTCTCTCCAGCCTGACCCTGTTGCAGCTCAAGGAAGCGGAGCTGTTCACCGGCGGCCGTGAGGTCGCCCGCGCGATCATGCCCTTCCTCACCCGCCTCGGCCTGCCTATCGTCTACGACGGCCGCCACGTCATCCAGGGCGTGCGCCAGCTGGTCAACGCCGGGCTGGCCTGGGTGGAGGACCCGCAGGACAACTGGCGTCTCTACAGCGGTCCCTCTGAGCCGATCCCGGCCGAGATCAGCGACGAGCGGCTCTCGTTGATGCTGCGCTGATGGACCCGCAGACTCGCTTGCTGCTCATCGGGTTCGTCCTCGCCATCGCGCTGTTTATCTACTTCGCTGGGCCCGGCTTGTTCGGTCTCGAGGTCGAAGGCCCCGGCATCGAACCCACGCCCACCCGTTAGACCCGCGATAGGTCGCGAGGGTTGATTAGCAGCGCCAGGGAGCGCGGCGCCAGGTCGTATTCGCCGCTCGGTGGGTAAGACTCAGAGGCCGGGTTGGCAGCGGGCTTGCTGGAGTCCAGCGCCATCTCCCAATGCCTGCGTCCGGCCGTCGCCGGCAGCACGAAGCGCTGCTCCTGGTCCGAAGCGTTGATCAGCATCAGCAGCGTGTCGTCCACCACACCTTTGCCGTTGCCGTCTGTTACGTCCCCGGCAGGTCCCGGCAGCAGCACACCCAGGCTGCGCACCTCCTGGTTGCCCCAGGCCGCGTCGTTCATTTCCGAACCGTCAGGCTGCAGCCAGTAGATGTCTTTCCCCTCGGCGCCGCGGATCGGGCTGCCGCTGAAGTAGTCACGTCGGCGCAGCAGCACGTGCTCGCTGCGCAGCTTGACCAGGCGCTTCGTCCAGTCCAGCAGTTGCTCCTGCCACGGCTCGCGCTGCCAGCTCAGCCACGACAGCTCGTTGTCCTGGTTGTAAGGGTTGTTGTTGCCCCCCTGCGTGCGCCCCACCTCGTCGCCGTGCAGCAGCATCGGCACGCCCTGCGAGAAGAACAGCATCGCCAGGAAGTTGC
>CAZNHI010000400.1:0-2882 GCA_964572535.1 uncultured Dehalococcoidia bacterium | reverse complement strand
GGCCGATGCTCTATCCAACTGAGCTACAGGCGCGTGCTTGGATTATCGCCACTTAGCGGACGGGCAGCAACCTCTGAATACCCCTGTGTGCCCTGAAATGTGCCCGCTAGCCGCTTAGCGACGTCCTGGAGGTCCCCTGGGCTCACAATGTGATAGCGGTCGAAAACTGAACGCGTTTTGTGCCCGGTCACCTTCATGGCTACCCTTTCAGGCACGCCCAGGTTCACCATGTTCCGGACCGCCGTGCGCCGCAGGTCGTGCCGCAACATGCCCGGCACGCCAGCCTTCTCACATGCCGTGGTCCAAGCTTTCCTGAAGTCCCCCCTCTGAGTCCCCGCACGGCGGCCAGTCAGATGAGGGAAGAGATACGGAATAATCTGCCGGGTCTGCTTCGAGAGTCTCTCCACTCGCTCAAGCTGTGCGGCCAGTAGCGCCTTCAACGCGGGCGTGAGATAGACAACCCGACCCTCATCATTTTTGGTCGTACCAGGATCGAGCCGGAGCGTCCCACTATCCAGATCCACCTGACGACGCTCCAACGCCAACACCTCGCTCTGCATTCTCCAGCCGTACGTATAGCCGATCGCCAACGCCGTCTGAAGGTCTGGGCGCAGCCGCCGACGAACGGCTTCAAACTGCTCACGTTCAAAAAATCCCTGCCGAGGTGCATTCTCCTTCAGCTTCCGAATCACAGGAATGCGTACCAGCTTGCTTGTCTCGTAGGCGAGACGCAGCATCCTGGTCAGGACCGCGAGCTCGCGATTGATGGTCGAGTTCGCAGCCCCACCGCTTTGGCGCTTGAGCACATACGAAGTCGCGTCCGCTTGCGAGAGAGCCGCCACTCGACGTCCCTGGAAAAAGCGATCAAGATGCTGCAGACGCGTTTCAGCCTCCTTGAGATTACGGGCACCCGTTGTCTGATAGTGTTCTCGCAGATCGCGGGCAACCTCTTGATATCTGATGCGGTCAGCACGAGGCAGTATCGGCTGCCCTGTGACGACCCGCCCCTCCCGCTCTTTCAGAAACCGACGTGCCTCAAATTCCTTGCCTGTTCTCGTGCTCTCTCGAACTGGGAGCCCGTTAACGTAGTACTTAACCCAGAAGACCGCCCCAGACCTGCCGTTCCTCGTCTTTCGTCTGTATATAGACCCCATCGCGTCCCCCTTTCTTCGCCGCCAGTTCAGTCTGGCAGCGGCTCATTGGTTGGCTAGAGAGCCTTCCATGTTTCAACAAGTTGATCAAGGTCCTTGCGGTCGAACAGGAGCTTCCGCAGGTCTCGCCCTGGCCCTGATGGCACGTTCACACGTCGGAGCGTTCCGTTGGCCTCCAAGTCGCGGACCGTCCACGGCGAGACGCCGAGGTATGCGGCTGCCGCCCTCAGGTCAAGGAGTCGTGGCAGGATTTGGCCCACGGCTTCATAGGCCGAGGTCCTCGGGGTGGGGCCGGGAGCCGCCTGGCCGCTGGCCGCTGCCGTTCCCTCGGCGATGGACGTACCCCGATCCTTCCGCGGACGGCCAGACGGTCGCCGCAGGCGCACACTCGCAGCAGCGAGGGGCAGCTCTTTTTTCACAATGTCAAAGAATCGAGTGTGAGCCCGCGGCGGAGGCCCTAGCCCTCTGCCCCGTCGTCGTCGTACGAATCCTCGTCCGGGAGTTCACCCTCGAAGAGCCGCTGGTCGCAGTCCGGGCACTTCAGGGACGGCTCATCGGTAAGCGTGACTTCATAGGAGCACACGGTGCAGTGGTAGAGCCCGGAGTAGCGCTTCCGGATGCGCATGTTGTGGTCTCCTCGTCCCTGAGTTCGGGTGTAGGGAATGGCGCGACGCTCGGGGTGGCCGGCTGCCCGGAGGTAGTCCAACCGCTGCGCCCCCTTGTCCGTGAGGGTGTAGCGAAAGGGCTCAGAGCCTGGGACGCCTGTCCGTGCCAGGAGGCCACCGCGGTAGGCGCGCAGCAGCGCCATGGCGGCAGCCTCGTAACCAAGTCCCAACGCCCACGCGACCTCCGTGGCCTCCGCTTCGCCTCGCTCGACGAGCACGTTTAAGATGTCGACCTTCATGGCCGGTAGCTCGGTTTGCCCATAGGGAGTTGCAGGAAACCGGCGGATAATTGCGACGGTGGGCGGCCCGCACACGAGAGAGGCAGGGAGGATACGCGATGGACGAGCACCGATATCGGTGGGAATGCCTGCAGCGGAATCCCGAGTTCAAGCGAGACCTCACCGCCCACCAGCGCGAGGTGCTGGAGATCATGGGGGCCGTCTTTGACGGCGCGAAGGACCGGTCGGGCTGGCCCGTCCGGGACCAGCGCTATGCGGAGGTGGTCCAGCAATTTCGCGCCAAGTACCAGCTCGCGGCCGGGGATTACATGTGGGCGGTCATGAAGGCCGCCCCGTTCGTCTTCGATCCTGCGTGGCTGGTGGCGGCCACCAACGTTGTCACCAACCACGTCGGGTCGCACCCCGACACACCCGCCCTGTCGCCTGATGAGGCCGCCCCGTCGGCCCGGGCGCGCTTCGAGGACATGCCGGAGATCATCAAGACCGGCTGGCGGCAGAAATACGCGGCCACGGTGTTCGCGGCGGCGCGTATGTTTGTCCCGATCACGCCCGCGACGCGACTCGAGCACCTCCGGACGCTCTGGCCGGAGATCCGGCGCCAGCAACTCCGCTGCTACGGCCCCGACGCGCTGGCGACGGTCACGCGGACGCGCGCGCCCTCAACACGCTATGAACGTCGGCTTCGGATATGGGACGCCGTAGAGAAGGGTCGATCCATGCGGGAGGTCGCGCGAGCCCATCGGCTCCCGATCTCGACCGCGTACCGCTACTACAAGGAGGTCGCCAAGGACATTGATCCCACGCGAATGGAGGGGCTCCGGAACCCG
>CAZNHI010000399.1:0-2892 GCA_964572535.1 uncultured Dehalococcoidia bacterium | reverse complement strand
ACCGGGCGCGCCGGGTTCGAGAACCGTGTACTCAGAGGGGATCGTGAACAGATCCGCCTGCGGCTCGGCGCGGTTGATGTTGGTCAACCGGAACTCGACGACCCCGGTGCGCGGATCCGAGAAGCGTGCGGGCCAGCGACCTGACGCCCGCAACGTAGCGGGGGGCGTCGCTGAGGCGGGGCAACAGCGCGCCGGCAATCGAGCCGCCGGAGAGGCGACGGTAGGCGACAGCAGTGAGCACGAGGCTGCAGCAGTAGGCGAAGCTGGCAGCGGCGGCGGCGCCCGCGACCTCGAACGGCGGGATGAGAATGAGGTCGCCGGAGACCGTGATCGCCAGCGTGATAAAGGCAATCTGGGCGTTGATCAAGGGGCGGCCGCGGCTAAACACGTAAGCAGCGAGAATCTTCGTCCCCGCGAGCGCCGCTGTGCCTGGGAGCAGGAAGACGAAGGGCAGGATCGAGCCGTCGAAATCAGCGCCGAAGACGGCCGGGATGATGAAGGGCGAGACGGCGGCGGCGCCCAACGCGGCGAGCGTCGTGACCAGGAGGGTGTTGCGGCAGACGATCGGGGTCATGCGCGCGGCGTTCTCCTCGTCGCCGGCGGTGAGGTTGGTCAGGAGCACGACGGAGACCGAGTTGGCGATGAACCACATGCCCTCGCTGAGGGACACGGCAACGGCGTAGATGCCGACGCCAGCCTTGTCGACGAAGGCGAGCACCAGGAAGGAATCGAGGCGGTAGTTGAGCAGCTGGATCAGGTTGCTGAGTTGGCCCTGCACGCCGAAACGGACGGTCGGGGAGAGCAGCGCTGGTGTAGCGAGACGACGGGGCCACTGCGAGGGGCCGAGCAGGAGGTAGCCGAAGGCGAAGGGCGGGAGGAAAGCGATGCTCCAGGCCACGACCGCACGGTGGATGGTCAGGCCCTGCGTGACCTCCACGGCGCCGAGGCAGAGCAGGATCGAGAGGGGCAACGAGACCTCGAGCAGATTCATGGCGCCGAAGCGGCCCTGCGCCCGCAGCACCGCCTCCGCCGCGCGGAACTGGATGATCGCGGGCACGGCGACGATGGCCAGCCAGAAGGGGACGCCCTCCTCGGCCAGGCCGCCGAAGGCGACAGCGGCGACGGCGACCGCGAGTGCCGTTACGGCTGTCGCTGCGAGGGTGATGCTGAGGCTGGCCTCCATGGCCTGGCGGCCGCTGAGCTCACGCCGCGCGACGTAGTAGACGAGGGCTGTGGCGATGCCGAGGCTGAGGAAGGCAAAGCCCAGGGTGACGGCCGACTGGTAGAGGGCGGTTACGCCGCGGCCTTCGTCGCCGAGGGCGCGGGCGAGCAGGACGCTGCTGAAGAAGGCGAGCCCGTAGCTGGCGACCGTGGCGATGAAGACGAAGTTGACGTTGAGGAGGAAGCCGCCGGCAGCGGCGGGCGGGCCATCGCTGGGTCTGGTCATCGGGCAGCGGGCGGATGGCGCCCTGGGACCAGCGCCTCCACGGCTTCCACCTCCGCGTCCAGACGCTGGTCCCAGCTCCAGAACGAACGCTTCGCGACGCGCTGGGCAGCGGCGCCGAGACGTTTGCGGCGCTCGGGGTCGGCTGCGAGCTGTGCCAGGGCTTTGGCGATCATGCCGGGGTCGCCGGCGGCGGGCAGCAGGACGCCGGTTTCGCCGTCGCGGATCAGGTCACGCGTGTCGCCTTCGTCCAGGGTGAGGACGCAGCGGCCCGCAACCATTGCTTCGAGCAGGGGGTTGCCGACGTTCGAGAGTTCGTTGACAGACAGGAAGACGTCTGCGGCACGGAGGTAGCGGGCCACGTCCGGCTGCGGCACCGCGCCCACAAAGGTCACGCGCCCGTCGAGACCGAGATCGTGGGCCTGACGCTCGAGGTTGGCGCGCTCTTCGCCGTCGCCGACGACCAGGAGGCGGGCCTTGACGCCCTGGTCGCGCAGCAGCGCCACGGCGTCAATAGCGCGATCGACGCGCTTCCAGCGGGCGAGGCGCGTCGCGGTCACGAGGACGAAGTCGTCTTCTGAGAGGCCGAGCTCAGGGCGCGTTGGGTGGGCGCCGTTGGCAGCGCCGGCGGTGAGGCCGGCGTCAAGGCCGTTGCGCCAGAAGCGCACTTTGCCCGCCGAGGCCGGGTTCAGTGTCTGCAGCACCTCGTCGCCGCGCGTGCCGTCGTCAGTCATGATGTAGAGGCTGGCCGGCGTCTTGAGGGCGCGCACCTCTTCGAACTTGCGGAGCCGACTCTGGGGCCGGCGCAGATAGGGGTAGAGCACGGTACCCTGGAATCGCGCGACCAGCGGCAACGGGTACTTGCGGTGAACCTGACGCTGGGCTAGGACGCCGTGCACCTCATAGCCGTAGAGGATGTCGAAGGTGTCTTGCTGGAGCAGGCGGCGGGCCTGGCGCGCGGCGAGGAAGGGGAAGAGGTTAGCGAAACGCAGTTTCTGGTCCGCCTTGCGCGCGATGCCTGGCAGCGGTAGCCGCGATTCGGTGGCGGACGGGAGCTTGAAGAGGTGAAAGCGCACGCCTTCGATCTCCGGAGGTGGCTGTGGCGGCGCGCCGTGGTGGTGGTTGGCGCCGATGGTCGGGGCGACGAAATCGACGCGGTGGCCGCGCTTGCCGTAGCCCTCCAGGGTCTTGAACAGGGACGCGGCGCCACCCTGGCCGGAGAGGGCCCAGACCTCCAGCGCGCTGATCATGAGGATGCGAAGCGAAGGCATATTTGTGCGGCCTCGTTTATGGTTCGCGTCGAAAGTTAGTCTACGCTTGAATCACAGACTGCTAAACTCGTAACATACCAGTCTGAATCAAAGCCTCCGGGGTGTAGCTCAGCCAGGCTAGAGCGCACGGTTCGGGACCGTGAGGTCGGCAGTTCAAATCTGCCCACCCCGACCAGA
>CAZNHI010000398.1:0-2897 GCA_964572535.1 uncultured Dehalococcoidia bacterium | reverse complement strand
GTGTTCACGATGATGGGTCAGGCATTGGAGGCGCCACCGGTGGGGCGTCCGTTTTCCGGGCAGCCGTGGGAAACCGCCGCGTTCATTGTGCTGGTACGAGAGGCGGGTGGCGCCATCGCGGGGCTCAAGGGCGGACCGCCGGACGTTCTGGGCTACAACGTCTTCGCCGCCTGCCCGGAGCTGATCGACCAGCTGGCCGCTGTGACGGCCGACTGACGCAGTCTCCTGATTCAACCTGGCGTAGCCTGCTCGCTATACTCAGGACGTGAGCGAAGAGACCATCGAGACCACCGCTGACGAGCGCGACGCGCAGACGGCAAAGCTGCGCGTCGAAGAGCTGCGCAGCCAGATTAACTATCACGACTACCGCTACTACACGCTGGATGCCCCCGAGGTGGCGGATGCGGAGTACGACCGCCTGATACGAGAGCTGCGCGAGCTGGAGGGCCGGCATCCGGAGCTGATCACGCCGGACTCGCCGACTCAGCGCGTCAGCGGACAGCCAATCGAGGCGTTCGGTGTTGTCGAGCACCGGGTGCCGCTGCTCAGCCTGGGCAACGCCTTCAGCGAGGACGAGCTGCGCGCCTGGTTCAAGCGCGTGACCAACCTGGCGGAGCGCGAGGACATCGCCCTGGTCTGCGAGCCGAAGATCGACGGCCTCGCCGTGGCGCTGGTCTACGAGAACGGCGCCTTTGTCCAAGGCGCCACGCGCGGGGACGGCATGCGCGGCGAGAACATCACGCAGAACCTGCGCACCATCCGCAGCATCCCGCTGACCCTGAGCAAGCCCGCCGCCGCGCGCTTCGAGGTGCGCGGCGAGGTCTACATGACCAGGCCGGGCTTCCAGCGCCTCAACGAGGAGCGTGGTGCGCAGGGCCTGCCGCTGTTCGCCAGCCCGCGCAACTCGGCAGCCGGGTCGCTGAGGCAGCTGGACCCCTCGGTGACGGCGACGCGGCCGCTCGATATCTTTCTCTACCAGCTCGGTTGGGCCGATGGGCAGGCGCCGCCAACGCAATGGGAGACGTTGCAGTGGATGGGCACCCTGGGATTCCGGACGAACCCGCTGATCCAGCGCTTCACCGACATCGATGCCGTGGTCGAGCACGTCAAGAGCTGGGAGCAGCACCGCGACGACCTCGACTACGAGATCGACGGGCTCGTGATCAAGGTGGACGAGTTCGCGCTGCAGCGGGCGATGGGCGTGGTCGGCCGGGAGCCGCGATGGGCCATCGCCTTCAAGTTCCCACCCACGCAGGCCACCACCAAGCTCAAGAGAATAGAGACGAATGTCGGGCGCACGGGCGTCCTGACACCTTTCGCGATACTGGAACCCGTTATCGTCGCGCACGCAAGGGTGGAGCTCGCTACATTACATAACGAGGAGGATATTCGGCGAAAGGACATCCGGATCGGCGATACGGTCATCGTGCAACGAGCCGGTGATGTCATCCCGCAGGTGGTCGGACCGGTAGTGAGCCTGCGAAGTGGCACGGAACTCCCCTATGTAATGCCGGCTCAGTGCCCGGTATGCGGCTTCGAAGTCGTCCGGCCTGAGGGTGAAGTGCGCACGTACTGCCCTAACAAGAGCTGCCCGGCGCAGATCTTTCGGCTGCTGTGCCACTTCGCCAGCCGGGGAGCAATGGACATCGAGGGCCTGGGGGAGTCGATGGCGCAGCAGCTGCTGGAGAGCAAGCTGGTCGAGGACATCGGCGATGTCTACTCCCTGACGAAAGAACAGCTGGTCACGCTGGAGCGCATGGGCGAAAAGAGCGCCGAGAACCTGCTCGCGGGCATTGAGGCGAGCAAGCAACGTCCGCTCAGCCGGGTGCTGTTCGCGCTGGGCATCCGCCATGTTGGCGACGAGACGGCGGAGCTGCTGGCGGGCCACTTCGGCAGCATGGACGCGCTGGCCAACGCGGCGCTGGAAGAGCTGGAGGCGGTGCCGGCCATCGGTCCCAAGACGGCGCAGAGCGTCCATGAATACTTTCAGGAGGAGCAGAATCTCGAGCTAATCGAGAAGCTGCGCGCCGCGGGCGTGCGGCTGGAAGGGGCGACGGCGGCGCGCGAAGGCCCGCTGATGGGTTCGTCTTTTGTGGTTACGGGAAGCCTCTCACGCTGGTCCCGCAACGAGATCGAATCGCTGATCAAGAGCTTCGGTGGCGCGGTCGGCTCCAGCGTGACGAAGAAGACGAGCTACCTGGTGGCGGGGGAAAGCCCCGGCTCCAAGCTCGTGAAAGCGCAGGAATACAACGTTATGGTGCTCGATGAAGAAGGCTTCAAGGAGCTGTTACAAGAGAAGGGCATCAGCGTTTGAGATAACGTCGCGCTTTACGCTTTGGTATGTGAACAAAAGATATGAAATGGTTATCTTTGACGCCCTCTATTATGTCGGTTATACTCGCACGAGATTTGGGTGGAATCCTTCTGATCTGAAGGCAAGGACTGCATGGCCTTCAATCCTATTAGCTCGTTTCTAGGGCTGTTTTCACACGACGTAGGCATTGACCTGGGTACGGCGAATACGCTTGTCATGGTCAAGGGCCGCGGAATCGTCATCGACGAACCGAGCGTCGTTGCTATCGACCGCGTTAGCAAGAAGGTGCTGGCGATCGGCGCCGACGCCAAGCGCATGGTCGGCCGTACGCCGGCGAATATCGTCGCCGTGCGGCCCCTCAAAGACGGCGTCATTTCTGACTTCCACGTCACCGAGCGCATGCTGCATTACTTCATCCGCTCTGTGCACGAGCGCTACGGTTTCGGCATCCCGCGCCCGCGCGTTGTCATTGGCATCCCCAGCGGCGTTACCGAGGTTGAAAAGCGCGCCGTGCACGACGCGGCGCTCAACGCGGGCGCTCGCGAGGCCTACCTGATCGAGGAGCCGATGGCGGCGGCGATCG
>CAZNHI010000397.1:0-2925 GCA_964572535.1 uncultured Dehalococcoidia bacterium | reverse complement strand
GGGCGTGGAGATGCAGCCGCTGCCGAATTGCCTAAAGATACCCCGCGGGGGGACGCCGCGATAAGGCCCCGGCCGGCAATCTCTCCTACATTCTCCTCGGGGGCCCCGAGGCACTCCAATGGAGGACCGTCGAGGACTCACCCGGCAGGAATTGTACGAGTTGGTCTGGAGCGAGCCGGTCCAGGCCGTAGCGGGGCGCTTCGGCATGTCCGATCGGGGGCTTGCGAAGCTTTGTGAGCGGCACGCCATCCCCACGCCCGGGCGGGGGTATTGGCGCCAGAAGGAAACGGGGAATCCAGCTCGACGCCTCCCCCTCCCGAAGCTGCACCCGACGCACCAGCGGCTCGACACGGTCCAGTTGCCGGAGCGCCAGGTCATCGTCCAGCCAGTCCCGAAACCGGAGCCTCCACCCGCTCCCCCGCGCGTCGCCGCCCAGCGGGCATTTGAAGAAGCCAACCCAATCGTGGTCGGCGAGCTTCCGGATCGGCCCCACCCATTGGTGAGGGCGACTCGGGCCAAGCTTCGCAAGCTGAAGGAGGGCTCATCGGAACGGCTGCAGGCCAGCGGGGATTCCTGTCTCGACTTGGCCGTGACGGCGGCGACTCGCGACCGGGGCCTGCGCATCCTGGAGGCCCTATGTCGCGCGTTCAAACACCGTGGTTGGCCCGTGGCGGCCTGCCAGGGGGACCGTCGCAACTCCCAGATCGAAGTGCATAGCGTCAGGATTGCCTTCTCCCTAGAAGAGCGCCTGCAGCGGCGCGAGAGACCGAAGCACAAGCCCATCGACCGGTTCCTCGACCCGTCCCTCCTCTTCCAACCCCGATACGATCACGTCCCCACCGGTGAACTCGTGTTGAAGGCGTGGCACGATACCGGCTTCAAGTCCAAGTGGGCTGACGGCAAACGCCAGCGGCTCGAGGACAAGCTCAACGACTTCATGTTTACGGTCGTCAGTATCGCGGATGCCCACATCCTGTGGAAGGAACAACACGTCATCGATCAGCAGCGACGCCAGATCGAAGAGCGTGCCCGATGGGAGCGCCAACAGCGTCAAGAGGAGGAAGACCGCCGGGGCAAGGACCTGGTCCAGCTAGCGGATCGATGGCGCGAGGCGGAAGCAATACGGGCCTTCATTGCCGCCGCACGCGTACGGCTTGGAGTCTCCAGGGATACATCACGAGGCACCCAGCTCGAACGGTGGTTAGTGTGGGCCGACGGCTACTCTAACCAACTTGACCCATTCAACTCTTCGGACGCGCTCCCACCACCGTTTGTGCGCCAACCGCTCTGGTCCCCTGGGCCTCTCGTCGAGTGGCCGCCGGAAGCAGGAAGGGAGGGCTAGCCCAGCGGAGGGGACGGTTCCGAGTTGCTCGATGAACGCGGCGAGAGATTCGTGGCGCCGCACTGGCAATGCTACCAATACGCGCAAGTCTCGTACAAGAAGGCCCGTGATCTGCGGAAGTGTCATACGCCACGAATGTCCGCTCCACAGCATTTCTTGTATTTCTGGCCTGACCCACACGGGCATGGCCTGTTCCTCGACGGCCCTCTTGCGATTTTTGCAGGAACTGTGACAAGTGCTCCAGCGGCGAGAGACGCTCGTACGTCTGTCAACACGGGCGAAGTAGCCTTTAGAACTATGGTAGGGTCGCCACGAATGCGTGCCTGATATATCTCGTCGAAAATGGTCGAATACTCTCCCCCCACGACTAGGAGATCTGCCGTTGCGTCGCGCAACCAGTTAAGACTGCCGTGCCGGAGACGAAAACCACAAACATCTAGTTCGTCGATCGTGAAGGCTTTTCCGTGGAGTGGAAGCCGCTCGTCGAGATAGTCGAATAGTGTCTGCGGGTCATGATTCCAATACTCGCGGGCCTCGCAAATAGCTGTCAGATCAAAGCAATTGACTACCCATGGATAGGGCTCGTCGACACGCTTTTCAAGCAACAGGTTGAGATTAGTCGCTAGTGGCCCATGATCCTCTCGCGTTAGGCAGACGGCATACACTTCGCGCAATTGTGCCGGGTCGAGACGCACAGCCAGGTTGCCGCTTACATCAAACAATTCTACGACTTCGCCAGCTCTCAACCTACGAACAACGCTCGCCGCCTGATCGAAAGCGGATTGAATTCCCGTCTCCGAACGGAAGCCGCGGCGAAGTCGAGTAAACGCCCTGTCTGGATCCCGAAACGGCTCAATTGGTGGCGAGGCCTTTGCTTCGACAACCAGGCAACGGTCCTTCGCGATGACTATAAGGTCGTGTTCAAATTGAGCGTCGGGAGTTTCATATGTGTTCGCATAGATCCTAGCGTCAGAGCCGAAGTATCGACGGAACAATTCTTTACCTTCCACCTCCAAGGTCTTGTCCCGATGTCGGTAGTAACGCTCGGCGTGGGAACTACCCTTGAGAAGCTGTTCCCCTCCCGTCAGAAGCGCCGTGAACAAGGCATTGGCCGATGGACAATATGCCGTTTCGCTGTCGCGGAGAATCAACGGTCGCGAATCGTAGGCGGTCCGTTCAGTGGGATAGGCGATTGCCGGCCCATTGCCCCGACCAACTGTGTAGGCTCGCCAGAACGCCTTAGCGGTAGCCGGGAACGCAGCCTCAATGTCCCTAAGATGAATAACTCCAAGGTCATCCATTCCATTCAACATGGCATCCATAAGAGGGCGATACTCTGACGTCTTAACGGCTTCCTGAAGTTGTGGGAGAGTCCATTTCTCGTTGTCGGCTCGTTCTAGAAGTGTCGCGCGGCCAGTCTTCTCTGCCTGTGCAGCGCGACTCAGAGCTACAACGGCTTCTTCAAGCCGTTTCACAATCCACCGGTTAATATCGAGCGCGTCAGAGAAGGAGATGCCGGAGAGTGTCGAGGCTTCCCGGTCGAAAGGGACGAGATACCGTACAATCCGTGAGTCTACCTGTTC
>CAZNHI010000396.1:0-2926 GCA_964572535.1 uncultured Dehalococcoidia bacterium | reverse complement strand
AACGAACTGGCGCGCGCCGCCGAGCAGCTGGGCGTGAGCTACCCGGCGGCAGCTGAGGCGGGCAACTCACAGCCGTATTCACACCTGCACGCGCCGGGCCTCGGCGTCGGCGGACACTGCATCCCTGTGTATCCCTACTTCCTGACCCAGGACGTGGACGCGCCGCTGATCGCGCTGAGCCGCGAGGTCAACGACTCGATGGCGGCGCACGGCGTCGAGCGGCTGGAGTCGGCGCTGGCGGGCGGCCTGCAGGGCAAGACGGTGCTGATCCTGGGGCTGGCCTACCGCGGCGGCGTCAAGGAGGCGGAGCTTTCGAGCGCGCTGCTGGTCGCGGACGCCCTGCGGCAGCGCGGCGCCGAGGTCCTGGTGCATGACCCGCTATTCAGCGCCACCGAGGTTGCCGCGCTGGGCCTCAACGCCTCTCCCCTGCCACCCAGCCACGCCATCGACGCCGTAGTGCTGCAGGCGGGCCACACGGAGTATGCGGAGATTGACTTCGGAGCGCTGCAGGGCTGCCGCGCGCTGCTGGATGGGCGCGCCTTCTTCGAGGCTGCGAAGGTAGAGGCTGCGGGACTGCGCTACATCGCCATCGGCCGCCCGTGATCGCGTAGCTGCACGAACTCGCAGGTCTGAAGAACCTGCAGCTACGTTGCCTAGCTTTAGCGGTAGCGCGGTGTGCGGGCCGCACCATCGACGCCGTAGTGCTGCAGGCGGGCCACAAAGAGTATGCGGAGCTTGACTTCGGGGCGCTGCATGGCTGCCGCGCGCTGCTGGACGGGCGCGCCTTCTTCGAGGCTGCGAAGGTAGAGGCCGCGGGGCTGCGCTACATCGCAATCGGCCGCCCGTGATCGCGTAGCTGCACGCCTTCAGGCTTGCACGACCTGGCAGGTCTAAAGAACCTGCAGCTACGTTGCCTAGCTTTAGCGGTAGCGCGGTGTGTGGACGGCGCCGCTGGAGATGGGCTCGTCCACGTAGAGGTCACCATTACGGATCTTCAGGTTGAAGCCGCAATTCGGGTTGGTACATACCCACGCCTTGAAGTGAATCGCTGCACCCTGGCTGCCGAAGTCGGACAGCGGCACCAGGTCGCCGGTCTTACATTTCTGACACTTGGGAAAGGTTGAGTAATCGTCCACTGTCGCCCCCGCACATCCAGATTCCCCTGATTAGGCGGAGTATATGCAGCCTTTACGTAAACGTCAACCTACTTGCAGGCTTTTTTACAGCGCGGGTGGATTTACACCCAGGAAGCGGAAGCAGTTGTCCCAGGTGATCGCGTCCAGCGTCTGCTGCGGCAGGCCCATGCCCGACAGCGTCTTGCCCACCGGCTGCTCGCGCTCCATGTAGGGGTAGTCCGTGCCGGCCAGCAGCTGCGATTCGCCGATTATGTCGAGTAAGTAGCGGATGGCGCGCGTGTCGAACAAGAGCGTGTCGTAGTAGAAGCGACGCGCGTACTCGGCAGGCGATCGCGGCAGCGACGCGGCGCCCACACCCTTGCCGCCAGGCTCTTCGTTCCAGGTACCGCCCCAGTTGTGGGTGTAGCGCGGCAGCATGAAAGGGAAGGTGCCACCGCCGTGGCTGAAGGCGATGCGCAGGCCCGGCGTCTTCTCCGCAGTGCCACCGCCGATGAACGACGCGATCGTGAGGCCGGTGTCGGTGGGAAAGCCGATGGCGTTCATTTCAGCGCCGCGGATACGCGAGGCAATGGTCGGATGCAGAGCGTGCACGAAGATCGGCACACTCAGGCGCTCCGCTTCCAGGAAGAAGTCGAGGAACTGAGGCTCGCCGAGCGACTTGCCGAGGATGTTGCTGCCCAGCTCGATGCCGGTGAGGCCCATCGACTTGATGTTGGCCAGCTCCCGCACCGCGAGGTCGGGGTCCTGCAGCGGCACGGCGCCAAGGCCGTAGAAACGCCCGGGCGCGGCCGCGACCATGCCGGCAATGAACTCGTTGGTATAGCGGCAGAACTCCAGCGCGTCCTCAGGCGTGAACCAGTAGGAGAGCAGCTCGGGCATCGGCGAGATCGCTTCGGCGTCGACACCGGAGGCCGCCATATCGCGCAGACGGCGCTCGACGTCCCAGTTGCCGCTGTGGACGGTGCGGAAGTTCTCGCCTGCGACCATGACCTTCGCCTGCGTGGCCTCGAAGTGATCCAGGGAAGGCCAGCGGGCGGCGCTGGTGCGGCTGCCCGCGGGCGGGAAGTCGCGCGGGATCACGTGGGCGTGCATGTCAATCAGCATGGGGTCCTCCCCCCACCATCCCGCGCGGGAACACACGGAACAGAGGGAACAACGGGAACATTCTACCGAGCAAGCTGCCGCGGCTTTGCCGATTCTGTTCCTTCTGGTCCCTGGTTCCTTGTGCTCCTCGACCAGTTAGGCCTTGCGCGGGCGGCCGCGACGGGTCACGCGCCGGAAATAGACGTGATTGTTTACGTCCCAAATGTCGATGTCGATGGCGAGGCGGGAAGAAGCCCGGCGCAGACGCACTTTCACGCTGCGCACATTCTCACTCGGTTCCAGCTCAAGGTCGCCAACGTCATTGGAGTCGATCTTGCGAATGAAGTCGTCGTACTTCTGCTGTTGCTCTCGCACCGCCTTAGACGATCGAGAAGGCGGGGGCGCTTCGTTGGGCTTGCGGACGTGAAGAAGTGGCATTAAGGCATCTCCTACAAAACCAGCGCTGACAGGGCCCCGCAATTGTATTGGCCTTACGCCGTTAAATCAAATGCGCTCTGTCCGATCAGTTAACGGCTGAAATCAGCGCCAGGATGATCCGCGGGGGCCAGGTTTGGTGGACGCGCTGGTTTTGATAGACTCGCAGAGGCCGCGGGAGAGGTGCTGGAGTGGTTGAACAGGCACGCCTGGAAAGCGTGTAGTCTCTTTACGGGGGCTCGTGGGTTCGAATCCCACCCTCTCCGCCAGTG
>CAZNHI010000395.1:0-2935 GCA_964572535.1 uncultured Dehalococcoidia bacterium | reverse complement strand
ACTTTGCCGGACGTCGTGCGGAAGGCGATCAGCTCTTCGCCCAGCAGCTTGATCCGCACTGGCGGGCTGTCGGGCGCCGGCAGCTCATCAGCGCGCACCGCGGGCATCCAATACTCGCGCATCAGGTTGCCCGTAGGCGTCCCTGGCCCAACCCGGCACAGCAGCTCGTTGTCTTCTTTGCTTAACATGAGATCCTCGCATTGGAGAACGGGGGCCACCCCCATTCCTCCGCTAAAGGGTCCGACTCGCCACGTCTGTTGTGTACAACATCGGTGCGGCAAGTCAAGCCACGACTTTACTTCCTTAGCTTCTCCAGCGCTTTCTGACGCCACATCGGCCAGGCCCGGCCGTAGTCCTGCGTCTTTGAGCCTGCGATCACCTCCGCGTCGTCCAGGTACGTGATTGCGCCGCCCGGCCCCGCAATCTGCAGCGCTTGCAGCTGCATCTGCGCGCTCTGCTCCAGGTAGATGCTGCGGCCCACGGCGCGCTGCAGGTTCTCGCCCACCACCACGGCGCCGTGACCGCGCATCAGTGCCGCGGGCTTGTCGCCCAGGACGCGCGCCAGCGCCTTGCCCAGGCTCGCGCTGCGCACCAGCATGTCTGTCCCCTGCTCAAAGTCGCGTATCTCGAAGGTAGGCACGCCCAGCCCCACAAACGCCGCCATGTGGAAGATCGGCCGCAGCGGCGCCTGCGTCACGCTGAACGGCACCACCGTCGGCGAATGGTTGTGCACCACCGCCATCACCTCCGGCCGCGCCCTGTACGCCTCGCCGTGGATGAACCGCTCGCGTACGGACTCGCGTCCCTTCGCGTCCACCGCGTTGCTGTCGAGGTCATACTCGATAATGTCGGCCTCCGTCACCAGCTCCGGCGCCAGCGACCGCGCCAGCAGATAGCGATTCGGATCGCGGTCCGAACGCACGCTAACGTGGCCGTAGGCATCGATGATCCGAAAATCGGCCAGGATACGGTACGCGGCGACCAGGTCTTCGATCAGGCTCATGTGTCAAAACCTCCCCATGGCTCGCGGTATGCGCCCCTTCCGCGGGGGTTTGGGGGCGGAGCCCCCATCTTCAAAACCCGAGTATACGCGGCGCCAATTCTCGACACCTCGTCGCTCCTCAGCATCTCGACAACGCAAAATTAAGGGCGAACGAGGGGTACAGGTTCGCCACCAATGCGCCGAAAAGGGCTTAGAGGTTTGTATTCGCAGTGAAAGACTCAATGGCCAAACTTGGCACTAACCCCCGCGCTCTCGCCGGCATAGCCGGTCTGCTCGCCGTCTTCGTTGCCTCACTCTTCGTCTCCACCGCCGTAGACGCGTCGATCGTCGTGCCCGTCGCCGTGGTAGCAGCCTTCGCTTCCGGCCTTCTAATCATGCCCAGCCCCACCGCTGAGGCCGAGCGTGAGGCGGAGCGGCGCCGGCTCGGCCGACACCTCGACCGCCAGGTACGCAACGGCCGCAAGCTATCGATCCTCGACCCCCAGACAGCGATGCTGCAGCGCTGGTATTTCGAGCTGCGCGTCGCGGAAGAAGCAAGGCGCTGCAGCCGTTACGGCACCAGCATGGCCGTGATGTTCGTCAAGGTGCAGGATGCCACTGAGCCCGACAAGGTCTGGAGCCAGCAAGACGAGATGGACTTTGTCCAGATGTTTGGCCGCACCCTCCGCTCGGTCGACCTCGCTGCCCGGATCAACGAGCGCGAGTATGCGGTCTGCCTGCCTCACACCACCGAGGCGGGCGCCGATACAGCCGCCGGCCGCCTCCTCAAGAACTCCGGCGCTTACTCCGTCACCGCCTTCATGGCGCTCTGCCCTCGCGACGGCATCGATTACGAGACGCTGGTTGACCGGGCCCAGATCTACACCTTGCCAGCGCCCAGCGCGCGAGAATCCGGCACGGTTGCCAGCCTCCAGCTCGTCCAATTCCTCGGCACGACGCCGTCCGGCGAGATTCCGGTGGCGGAGGGCCAGACTGTACGCGGCACAAAGGCGAAGATGCGCCGCGCCTCCAAGCGCGCAGGCGTCGAGATCCGCATCTGGGAAGAGAACGGCATGATCCACTTCGAGCGTCAGGAACCAATGCGCCAGGAAGGCGCCGCCTAGCCCACCACGGCTCTGCAGCACAGCACGCCCGGCACTTATGGCCGGGCGTCTTACTTTTGTTCAACGTTCTTTTCGATTTCAATGGATTGTCCCCGCCACTGGGCTTTCTCCCGCGTTAAACTCCCCTCGGGGCCAAAAGGCTCCATAAGCCCGTCGATGAAGCCTTGGCGGCGAACGCTCTGGAAGCCGTCTTGAGGGGGAGGGTCGTGGCACCGCCAATTCTGGGTCTAACGGGTTACGAACACTTTAGCGAAGGCTTATAGCCCACAACTTTCAACGTCAGATCTTTGCGGGGGTTTGGGGGCAAAAACCCCAGCATTCAACCCAAAAGGCCCCATGCGCCCCTTTAGCGGGGGTTTGGGGGCAGAGCCCCCATCTTTCAATACAAAAGGGGCTTAGGGGCAGAGCCCCATCGGCTTGGGGCGAAGCCCAACGCAAAAGGCCCCATGCGCCCCTTTAGCGGGGGTTCCGGGGGTGTCCCCCGGCTTTAGATACAGGAGAACCATGAAGCGCAGCACTGGCAGGTTTCTCACAACCCACATGGGCGGCCTATCCCGCCCGGACGACCTCACCGCGATGCTCACAGCCAAGGACGCCGGCCTGCCTTACGACAAGGAAGCGCTAGCCAGGCGCGTCAAGGGTGCCGTCGCCGAAGTCGTAAAGCTTCAGGTCGATAACGGCATCGACATCGTCAACGACGGCGAGCTCTCGAAGTTCAGCTGGGCCGCCTACTTCGCGGACCGGCTCGAAGGCCTCGAGCGCAAGCCCGGCCAGGCCCGCGCGCCGATCACCGCCCGCGAGGCGCGCGTCTTCCCCGACTGGTTCAAGG
>CAZNHI010000394.1:0-2935 GCA_964572535.1 uncultured Dehalococcoidia bacterium | reverse complement strand
CGCGGCGAAGCCCGCCGGCCCGCCACCCACCACCAGCACGTCGCAGTGACCGTAAACCGGTACGTTGCGCTCCGGCTCTCGGACGCTCTCGCCGTTGCCTTGTCTCATGCCCTTCCTCCGGGCCTCAGTTTAGTAGGAGCCGACCGGTTCGCGCGCGGCCCTACCCGTCATTATCGAAGGCGGCGTCGCCAGCTCTCGAGCCTGATCGTTGAATCTCGCGGACGTGAGAATGTTTACCCGTAGGCGCGCCAGCAGGTGGATCAGCAGACGCTTCTCCTGCTCGCTCATCCCGGCCCAGATATCGCGCACGTGATCCCCCACGTCCGGGATCAAGTCTTCGAAGATCTTGGCGCCCTCAGGCATCAGCTCCACCCAGAACTTGCGTTTGTCCCCCGGGTCCGGCGCGCGGCGCACATAGTTGTCTTTGACCAGCACGTCCACCAGCTTGGTAATGTTGGTGGGACTCACGTTCATGCTCTGGACGATGTCCGTCATCAGCAGGCGCTCGTCCTTCGATTGCGCCAGTAGACGCAATACGTTGTAGCGGGCGCGGGTTAGGCCACCTCGCAGCTCGAACGGTGAGTCAAGCTTCAGCGACATGTAGGTACGCATCAGCATGAACTGGGCCTCGAACGCCAACAGGTCCGTATTCGGGCAGTACTTCTTGTACCACTCAGCAAGGTCTGCAACCGGCCCTTCAGACAGCAGGCCGTCCTCTCGCACTTCAAACTGGCTCATACCCGCTCCCCTTCCTTGATGTCAGCATGAGCTTAGCTGAAACGCCAAACACGCTGACTCCGGAAATGTTTCATTCTTGTTTCGAGTCAGGCTACCCAACCACTGCGTAACCGGTTTGGGAATCTTCTCCTTTGACCCTACTCGGCCATATCCTAAGATCGTTGCGAAGGGCTACCCAGCACACGGCCCTTAGCCGCACTCCTACTCGACCCGTCGCATACGACATCAACGCCATAACAAGGGCGCCAGGCTTTCAGTGAGGGGACACACCATGGCCTTCAAGTATCGCGCCGACCAGGTTGGTAGCTTCCTGCGACCTCAAGAGGTACTGGACGCGCGCTCCCGCGGCGTCTCTCAGGACGAGCTGCGTGCCATCGAGGACAGGCACATCCTCGACATCCTCCAGAAGCAGCAGGACCTGGGCTTCCAGATCTTCACCGACGGCGAGATCCGCCGCACCACCTTCATGTCCGACTTCAATGACGCCGTCGACGGCGTTGCGTCCGGCGACGCCTTCTCGCGGCAGTGGAGCGGCCCGGCCGTCGCCGCGCTCGGCGTCGCCACCGGCAAGGTCACGCAGAAGCGCCGCATGACCGGGCACGAGATGGCTTTCCTGAAGGCGCACAGCCCCGGCGACATCAAGATGACTCTGCCCAGCGCCAACCAGTTTCCGGCCATCCTCTTCAAGAAGGGCATCACAGACCAGGTCTACAGCGGCTTCTCGGAGTTCCTCTGGGACATCGTACCGATCATCAAGTCGGAGATCGCCGCGCTGGCGGACGAAGGCGCGGCCTATATCCAGATCGACGCCCCCCGCTACAGCTACTACATCGACCCCAAGTGGCGCGACTACGTCAAGAACGAGATGGGCATGGACCCCGATGCCGCGCTGGACGAGGCGATCAAGGCAGACAACGCCTGCCTGGAAGGCGTCACGGGCCGCCCGGGCGTCGTCACCTGCATCCACCTCTGTCGAGGCAACAACCGCAGCCAGTGGTACGCCGAGGGAGGCTACGACCCCATCGCCGAGAAGCTGTTCAGCCAACTCAACGTCGACGCCTTCTCGCTGGAGTACGAAGACGAGCGCTCCGGCAGCTTCGAGCCCCTGCGCTTCGTGCCCGCCAACAAGGCAGTCATCCTCGGCCTCGTCAGCAGCAAGCTCGCAGCCCTCGAGTCCGCCGACGATATCGCCCACCGCATCGAAGAGGCCGCCACCAGGATGCCCCTCGATAACCTCGCGCTCGAACCGCAGTGCGGCTTCGCCTCCATGATGGAAGGCAACCTCCTCACCCACGCAGAGCAATGGGCCAAGATGCGCCTCGTCGCGGACGTAGCTAAGCGAGTCTGGGGTACCACGTAGCCCAGCGCCCTTTGAAGGAACCGTAGGGGCGCACGGCCGTGCGCCCCTACGCAGGCCCACCAAGCCCCCTTTCGCGATGCCCCGCGGTTCAGCCCGTGGTATCGCCAACACCCTCACTCACCTCGACAATCAGCTCCCCACATAGCCTCTCTGCCACGCTCGCGATAAGATTCAACTGTCATGCCAAAAGTCACCCGGCTCAGCCACGCAGTCCTCTACGTCTCCGACCTCGAGAAGTCACGCCCCTTCTACGAGAAGGCGTTCGGCCTCCAGACCATCACCGGCCGCCGAGGCGCCGCCTTCCTCCGCGCCGCTGGCTCCGATCAGCACCACGACCTCGCCCTCATGGAAGTCGGCCCCCAGGCGCCAGTGCCGCCACAAGGGGCCGTTGGCCTCTACCACCTGGCCTGGGAAGTTGAGACCATCGAAGAGTTGGCAGAGTCCGTCGAGGTCTTGCTGGAGTTGGGCGCGCTCGTCGGCGCCAGCGATCACGGCGCCACCAAGTCGCTCTACGGCAAAGACCCCGACGGCATCGAGTTCGAGATTCTCTGGCGTCTGCCTCGCGAAGCCTGGGGCGAGTTCGAGACCTCCGTCAGGACGGTCCCGCTCGATCTCGCGGCTGACCTGGCGCGCTGGGGTAAGCAGTCCCTCCCGGTAGGGAAGGACTAGAGGAGGTTCCGCAATGGCGAAGCTCGTAGGCGCTTTCGCGACGTCACACACGCCCTTCTGCTACATGCCGCCGGAGAACTGGAACGCCATCCGCGCCACCCGCGCCCTGCGCGCCGATGTCCCCATGGACGACATGGACGCCTGCCGCGACAACTTCAACCGCATCCA
>CAZNHI010000393.1:0-2949 GCA_964572535.1 uncultured Dehalococcoidia bacterium | reverse complement strand
CAGGGCTACAAGCTGCGCTATCAGAACGGCTTCGACTGCCAGGGGCTGTGGATCGAGGTCGAAGAGGAGAAGGAGCTGGGCTTCCGCTCCAAGCGCGACATCGAGCGCTACGGCGTCGCCAACTTCGTCGAGGCCTGCAAGGCGCGCGTCCAGCGCTTCGCGGCGCAGATCACCCAGCAGTCGATCCGTCTCGGCTACTGGATGGACTGGGACAACAGCTACTTCACCAACTCAGACCAGAACAACTACACAATCTGGGCCTTTCTCAAGAAGTGCTGGCAGAAGGGCTGGCTCTACAAGGGCCACGACACCATGCCCTGGTGCCCCGCCTGCGGCACCGCCATGTCGCAGCAGGAGATCGTCACGGAGGGCTACAGGGACGTCACCCACAAGTCCGTCTACCTCAAATTCCCGCTAACGGGCAGACGGGCAGACAGGCAGACGGGCAGCGAAGCACGGAACGAGACCGCTGGGGGCGGAGGCGCGGGGAGTGGGCGGTCTTCCTTCCAAAATGAATCCCTCCTGGTCTGGACCACCACACCCTGGACGCTGCCCGCCAACGTCTCCGCCGCCGTGCACCCGGACCTGACCTACGTGCGCGTCAAGCAAGGCGACGACGTCTACTACCTCTCGCAGGGCGCCGTCGCAACCGCAATTCGCGGCGAGCACGAGGTGCTGGCCGAGGTCTCCGGCCGCGAGCTGGTCGGCCTCACCTACCGCGCCCCCTTCGACGAGCTGCCGGCGCAGTCGGGCGTCGAGCACCGCGTCATCGAGTGGGATGAGGTCAAGGACAACGAGGGCACCGGCATCGTCCACATCGCCCCGGGCGCCGGCGCCGAGGACTTCGCGCTGTCCAAGCAGTACGGTCTCGCGGTGATCGCGCCGCTGGAGGAGGACGGCACTTACACCGTCGGCGGTGGTTTCGGGCCCCTGGAGGGCAAGTTCGCCGGCGACGTGCCGGAGGAGGTCTTCGCCAGCCTGCGCGACAAGGGCATCCTCTACCGCGTCCAGGACTACACGCACTCCTACCCCCACTGCTGGCGCTGCGGCAGCGAGCTCGTCTTCCGCCTCGTCGATGAGTGGTTCATCTCCATGGACGGGCCGCTCAATGCGGGCTCTCCGTCGCGCAGCGGCCCTTCAGACGGGGTCCGGGGTGTCCCCGGCTTAAACACCGGCGGGGTCCGGGGTGTCCCCGGCTCAGACTCTGCGCCGCTCCAGCCGGGCTCTTCTCGCACTCTGCGCGACGCGATCGCCGAAGTCAGCGACAAAGTGACGTGGATCCCAGACTTCGGCAAGGCCCGCGAACGCGACTGGCTGCGCAACATGCACGACTGGATGATCTCCAAGAAGCGCTACTACGGCCTCGCCCTGCCGATCTTCGAATGCAAAGCCTGCGGCGCCTTCGAGGTCATCGGCTCCGACACCGAACTCAAAGAGCGCGCAATCGAGGGCTGGGCCCAGTTCGAGGGCCACAGCCCCCACCGTCCCTACGTCGACCACGTCAAGATCGCCTGTAGCAGCTGCGGCGCGCCGGTTGAGCGCATCACGGACGTTGGCAACCCCTGGCTGGACGCCGGCATCGTGCCCTTCTCCACCCTCGGCTACAACGATGACCCGGAGTACTTCCGCCAGTGGTTCCCGGCTGCGTGGGTCTCGGAGAGCTTCCCGGGGCAGTTCCGCAACTGGTTCTACGCCCTGCTTGCCATGGGCACGGTCATGGTGCTCGACACCCCGGACGAGGGCACGCCGCCCTTCCTCAGCCTCTTCTCCTACGCCCTCCTGCGCGACGAGACCGGCGACGAGATGCACAAATCCAAGGGCAACGCCATCTGGTTCGAGGACGCCGCCGAGCGCATGGGCGCCGACGTCATGCGCTGGCTCTTCCTGCGCACCAACCCCGCGAACAACCTCAACTTCGGCTACGGCCCCGGTGACGACCTCAAGCGCGGCTTCCTCTCCACGCTCGCCAACACCTACTCCTTCTTTGTCACCTACGCCAACATCGACGGCTGGACGCCGTCTGGGCAGGTGGGCAGACGGGCAGACGGGCAAGACGCAGCGTCAAGGCATCCTGAGCCTGTCGAAGGACGTGCCCCCGACACAGGAGCGTCCCAGATCCCGGGTGAGGCAAGTGCTCTCGACGAGGGGTCCAGGGGGGATACCCCCCTGGCGGGGGGCCTGGGGGGTGTCCCCCCAACCTCCCTTGATTCTGGTGCGGCGCAGCGCGAGAGCGATGCTCAGCACCCTGAGGCGGAGTTCTCCGACCTCGACCGCTGGGCCCTCTCAGAGCTGAACCAGCTCGTCGCCACCTGCACCCACGCCCTCGAAAACTACGACTCTATGACCGCCTGCCGCCAGATCGAAGAGTTCGTCGACTCGCTCTCGAACTGGTACGTGCGCCGCAGCCGCCGCCGCTTCTGGAAAGCCGAGTCAGACGCCGACAAACGCGCCGCTTACGAGACGCTCTGGACCTGCCTCGCCACCGTCAACCGCCTCATGGCCCCGATGGTCCCCTTCCTGGCCGAGGACATGTACCAGAACCTCGTGCGCGCCGCGTTGCCGGACGCCCCGCAGAGCGTCCACCTCACCGACTGGCCTCAGGCCGACGCAGCGCTAATCGACGCCGGTCTCTCGAACGCCGTGCGGGCTGTGCAGCGCATCGTCTCGCTGGGCCGCGCCGCCCGCGCCAGGGCGAACATCAAGGTGCGCCAACCGCTGGCCGCCGTCTACGTGCGTCTCCAGAGTCCCAGCGAAGCCGCGGCTGTGCGGCCGCTCGCCGGCCAGGTGCTCGACGAGCTGAACGTCAAGCAGCTGCAGGTCATCGAAAACGACTCCGATTTCTTCGAGTACCAGGTGCGGCCCAACCTGCCTCTCCTCGGCCCCAGGTACGGCGGCGAGGTCGGACGCATCCAGCGTGCCCTCGCCACGGCCGACAAGGCCGCGCTGGCC
>CAZNHI010000392.1:0-2959 GCA_964572535.1 uncultured Dehalococcoidia bacterium | reverse complement strand
GGCTGAGTCGCGCCGTCGCCGTTGTCAGAGCACGCCACCAGCAGCGCGGCGGCGCCCAGCCCGCCCAGGACGCCCAGTATCTCCCGCCTGTTCAGAACCCGCCCCTTGATCTCGTCGTCGTCCAACACTTCAGCCCGTCCTTGGTGTTTTGCACTAAGGGTACGAGAGGCTCGCTCTCGCAACATCAAACACCGGTTTCACAAACGTTAAATCCTCGTCGCGCGTGCGATAATCACGCCGTCCCGACCGCCCGAGTCATCGAGGCACCGTTGATCTACGAGTTGCGCATCTACGACGTCATCCCTGGCAAGCTCCAGGCCCTGCCCGACCGCTTCGCCACCACCACGCTGCTCATCTTCGAAAAGCACGGCATCAGGGTCGTTGGCTTCTGGACCGACGCCGTCGGTGTCAGCAACCGCATCACCTACATGGTCGCCTTCAACGACGCCGCCCACCGCGACCAGGCCTGGCGCGAAACCCTCAGCGACCCCGACCTCGTCAAGGCCTTCGCAGACTCCGAGAAAGACGGGCCGCTGATCGCTACGATGACCAATACGCTCCTTCGCCCGACGGCCTACTCACCTCTTCAGTAACCGAGGCGATTTCATGCCCAATACGATCCGCGCTTCCGTCCAGACCGGCCCGCGCACCCACGAACTCCGCGACATCCCGCGGCCCCACATCGGCGAGGACGATGCCCTCATGCGCGTCGAGGCCTGTGGCGTCTGCGGCAGCGACGTCGAGCAATTCGAGGACGCCGGCGGACGCCGGGCCGCCCCCGCGATTCCCGGTCACGAGCCCCTCGGCGTCATCGAGGAGATTGGCCCCGTCGCCGCTCGGCGCTGGGGCGTCAAGGCCGGCGACCGCGTCGCCGTCGAGTCCTACCTGCCCTGCCGCGCCTGCGACATGTGCGCCCGCGGCGAGCTGATGTCCTGCCGCACCGGGCGCTTCAGCTACGGCTACACATCCCTCGAAACCGCTCCCGGCCTCTGGGGTGGCTACGCCGAGTACCTCTATCTCCACCCCAACACCCTGCTCCACAAGGTGCGCACCGACATCCCCGCAGAAGTCGCGGTGCTCTACAACCCCCTCGGCGCCGGCGTGCGCTGGGCCTCCCACCTCGGCGGCGTCAAAGACGGCGATACGGTCCTCATCCTCGGCGCCGGCCAGCGCGGCATCACCTCCGTCATCGCCGCCAAATCCTCCGGCGCCTCCACCGTCATCGTCACCGGACTCGCTCGCGACGCCGAGAAGCTCGCCCTGGCCCGCGAGTTCGGCGCCAATCACACGATTAACGTCGAGGCCGAAGACACCGTCTCGCGCGTCCGCGAGCTCACGGACGGCCGCCTCTGCGACGTTGTCGTCGACGTCACGCCCCTGGCGCTCCAGCCCGTCAACGACGCCATCGAATGCGTGCGCCACAACGGCCGAGTCGTGCTCGCCGGTCTCAAGGGACGCCGCCCGATGCAGTTCAGCCCGGACGCCATCATTCAGAAAGGCTGCACCGTGGTCGGTGCCTTCGGCGTCGACTCAGCCGCCTACGCGGAGGCCATCGCCATCATCGAGTCCGGGCGTTTCCCGCTGGAGAAGCTGCACACCCACACCTTCGGCCTCGCCGAAACCGCGCGGGCCATTCAGACGCTCTCAGGCCACGTCCCTGGCCGCACCGCCGTCTGCGTCAGCGTCAACCCTCACCTCTGACGACCAACAGGTAACCGGGCCGGGCAGGAACGTAAAGATCGGCGCGCGCAACCGCGCAGAGGCAACCGCCTACGCCCTGAGCAATTCCCAGGATTGAACCTCGCAGGCTTTGCTCAAGCCCTTTGACAGGCTCCGTCGTGAACGCGATGATGGCGCGGCCATGACAACCCGAGACGAGATGGGTCCGGCCTCCCGGCCCTCAGCCTTCGTTGGCCGGGAACGTGAACTGGCTCTCCTTCGTGACAACCTCGATGCGGTGAGACGGGGAGAACGACGCGTCGCACTGATTAGCGGTGAGGCGGGCATCGGCAAAACGCGCCTCCTGGCCGAATTCGCCGAGAGCGCGCGGCAAGGTGGCTGGCTGATCCTTACCGGCCACGCCTACGACTCCGAGGGTATGCCTCCCTATCTGCCCTTCATCGAGGCGCTGCAGGGCCACGTCCGCACTACCAGCCCCGATGACCTCAGGGAGCAACTCGGCACGGGCGCGGCCGAGGTTTCCCTCTTGCTCCCCGAGCTGCGCCGCCTCCTGCCGGACCTGCCTCAGAACATAGCCGCCGCTGCGGGCGAGGAGCGCTACCGGCTCTTCGAAGCGGTCTGCGATTTCCTCGACGCCATAGCGCGCGCCGCGCCGGCCGGCCTTCTGCTCTGCCTCGACGACCTCCACTGGGCGGACGACTCCACCCTGCTCCTGTTGGAGCACCTGGCACGCCGCCCACCTCAGGCGCCAATCCTCGTCCTCGCCACCTATCGCGACGCCGACCTGGACGTCACCCGGGCCCTGGCGCGCCTGCTGGAGGAGCTGACGCGTCAGCCCCGTTCCCAGCGGCTGGACTTGCACCGACTGGAGAAGGAGGAAGTTGGAGCGCTGCTCGCTGCCGTTGGCCGGCGAGAGCCGCCATCGACGCTGGTCGAAGCCATCTACCGCGAGGCGGAGGGCAACCCTTTCTTCGTCCATGAGGTATTCCAGTACCTCGCGGGCGAAGGGCGCCTCTTCGACGCCGACGGTAACTGGCTCGCCGACCTGCAGGTGGGCGAGATGGAGGTGCCCCAGGGCGTGCGGCTGGTCATCGGCCGGCGGCTGGAGCGCCTCAGCGAGACCTGCCGGCGCGTCGTGGCCATCGCCGCCGTGCTGGGACGCGTCTTCGACTACGAGCTGCTGCGGGCCGTGGCCGAGATCGAGGAGGAGCCCCTGCTGGAAGCGCTCGAGGAGGCGCAAGGCGCACAGCTGCTAGCCTGCGACGCGGACGGGCAGGTG
>CAZNHI010000391.1:0-2971 GCA_964572535.1 uncultured Dehalococcoidia bacterium | reverse complement strand
AGAGCAGCCGCCTTCTAAGCGGCGGGTCGGGGGTTCGAATCCCTCCAGGGACGCCATCCCTACACTTTCGCCCTCTGTGGCTTCCGTGAACGAAACCGAGAAGGTATCAGGCGAATCGTATCGCGGCGAGCCGTCCGGCTTCATAGTTCAGCCGGAGGCTTCTCGGATGCGCTTTGACAGGGCTTGAGGCGTGACCGCGAAGTAAGGCGCGATGTCCTCCAGGCTGACGCGAGAGGCGGTCAGCTTGGCCGTGAGGTCGTCAGCGCACGTGATGGTTTCCATGCGACCAACGTCTCACGAACGGGTGTTCGATAGGAAGCTGAGTCTTGGTTTACGCCCTGGAAACCATGAAGCCGCCTACGAAGGACGGCCCCGATGGTGCTGGCGGTGCGGGCGTGCCCCTAGAGGCGGGCGTGCTCGCCGATAATGCATTCACCAGATCAAGTAGAGGTGCAGTCGTGGGCAAGGAATTCACCGTCCAATGGATACCCTATGCCGCGTTCGCGGAAGGCAACTTCATTCGGGGCGACCTTCAAGTAACCAGCGACGGGAAGGACACTGTTGTCCCCGTTTTCATGTATCCGCGCACAATCACTGCCTTCGCCACAACGAGAGGGATCGAGGAGAGCGACGTGGCAAGCCAACTCCAACTCGGATCGCGCGTCCTCGCGCAGTGGGGCAAGCGGCAGGTTGAGGCAGCCTTGAACGCGGACGCGCCGCTCCCGTCCTCGCTTACGCTGAATGCGACGGTCGTAGATGCCTCAGTGATTCTGCGAGAGCTTGGCAGTAGCCTGGAACACGCGCCCTAGAATGAAGGCATGAGCGAAGAGGACGACGCTAATCTTGAAACCCTGCTGACCGCAATGGAGGGAATCGGGGCCAAGGTGAAAGCGGCCATGCATCCGTATGCGCCGCTTCCCGTGGCCGGTTCCCTGGCCAGCCAAGAGCGCGAGGCCGTGAAGGGTGACGAATTCCGCCTTCGCCTCATTTGGGAAGTGCCGCTTCGCGCCAGTGTTTCGCTCAAGATCGCGGCCGAGGCCGTGGAGGGAACCGCGCGGCTCTTGCGCCCCTCTGCCCTCTTCTTCATGCCTGGGCCAGTAGTGCGGGCAGGGGTGGAGGCGTCCGGCCTCATTCTGTGGCTGATGGAAGAAGGCATCTCGATTGATGCACGGCTCCAGCGTGCGATAGCGGTACAGAAGGCGGCCTTGGACGATGATCGGAAACTCAGTCAGGACGGCCAGCGAGACGGATCGCCGGAGTCCAAGGCCGTGCTGGATTATGCGGTCACGTGGTCAGACGATCAGCGCCAGAAGTTCTTCGAGGCGGCCTCCAAGGTCGGGCTGAAGGCCATTCCGGTACCGCCCAACACTGACCTGGCCGCGCTGTGCGGAGCGCGTTACGAATACAACCTCACCAGCGGCCTGGCGCACGGCAACCTGACGGCGTATGGAGCCATTGAGAAGATGTTCTTGGGCCAAGGGCCAGACGGCGTTCAGAGCGCCGGAGTCGTCTTCTTCATGTACGCCACCACGGTGGCGGATGCCTACTCCCGCGCTCTTTGGGCGCTGGCCAGGTACGTGCTGAATGACGAAGGGGTCGCGGCCATCGCTGCCCTGCTGGAGCAGTTTTACGACGAACTGCACATCAGGGATGAAGCGCGGTTCTGGCGGCAGGCCTAGCGTTTGTACCTCACCGTATAGGGCGCGAACCGCTTGATCACGTGTGTGGACAGAACGTCCTTGGCACCCTCCAGGTACGCCACTTTATGCCAAGAAGCGGTTGACGTTGTCGTGCGTGCTTCGGGCGCAAGTCTCAGCCACGACTCACGGCTAGCAAGGTTGCTGGTGCTGGGACCTCGCGGTCGGGCTACTTCGCCGCCGGCTTTTCGAATTCGATCGTGACAAAGTCGCTTGGTGTGTCGCCTCCGCTACTAGAACCAGGAGCAAACTGGGTGACAATTCCGTTGCTAAATTCGAACGTGAACAAGGTCTCGAAAGTGCCGCTATCGCCTCGGCGGAGGAGATCGAACCGAGCCGCCGTAACGCGCTTACCCGTCGCAGCAGCCTCGAGCAGCGTTGGACTCGAGCCGTCTTGCGTCTTGGTAAAAGATACGTTAATGAACCCCTGCTCTCCCGCCTCGCGGTCGCCCCCGTGGCCCCCTCCTCCCATCCTTCGTGTCTCGTCACGACTCAGAGAGGTAAAGTCAATCTTCCCTTCGTGCCCGGGAACGCGGCTCTCACCCTTCAGCGCGCGCCCTTCGATCGTAATGCTCGCCACACCCACCGACTTCGGTTCCTTCGCCGCATCGTCGCCGCCGGCGGGCGCGCGCTGTACGATCAGCCGCTGCACCGCCTGGTTACCAATCGTGCGCTGCAATCTCAGGATGCCGGTCGCCGACAAGGGAGACTCGGCGCGCTGCCTTACGCCGGACTCAGAGCGACTCTCGGGATGCTCCCGAAGGTGCTCCGTTTCCAGCTTGGGTCGGCGCATAAGTGCTACGTGACTCTGAGGCCTGCGCATCACACCACAATCCCTGTGTCCAATGAAGGTTGGCCGAAGTCTATGAGGCCTTGGGACAAATAACAAGGCACGAACATCGCCTCAACCGCCATGCTCGGCGGCCCCTCGAATCGCGCAACGGCCCGCAGCCCGCAGCCTGGCCGGGCTTTACACGTCCCCGTAGCTCAGGGGATAGAGCAGGCGCCTTCCAAGCGCCGGGTCGGGGGTTCGAATCCCTGTAGCGACGCCAGTTCTCGCCTGCTCTCTCTCAACCCTTCGGCACCCTCTAAGATGGCCCTGCCCCGACTCTGGACAGGAGCTGCACACGTGACCTCAGATTCCCTACCTACCGAAGCCGAAGTGCGCGCCCTCCTGCGCGACCGCAGCAACTGGGGTCGCTGGGGCCCCGACGACCAGCTCGGCGCCGTCAATCTGATCACTCCCGCCAAGCGCGTGCAGGCCGCCGGCCTCG
>CAZNHI010000390.1:0-2976 GCA_964572535.1 uncultured Dehalococcoidia bacterium | reverse complement strand
GAAACCCCGCTCTCGTCACCACGAAGTGGTGGAAGGAAGAACGTCACGGCGTCTTCATCGATTACAACCAGAATGCCCGCGACCGCACCATTGCCTCCGCCTACTCGGTGCGCCCGACTCCCGACGCCCGTGTCTCCTGCCCCATCGACTGGGACGAGTTGCCCGCCGCCGAGCTGGCCGATTTCACTGTGGCGACGGTCCCCAGGCGTTTCGCAGCGCGCGGCGACGCGATGGCTGCAATCGACGACGTGGCCTTCTCCCTCGAACCGCTGATCGAGCTAACGGCCCGGCAAGAGCACGCGGGTGCCGGCGACGCACCCTGGCCGCCCCAGTACCCGAAAGCTCCCGGCGAACCCCTGCGCGTCCAACCGTCCCGCAAAGCCAAATCCAAGTAACCGCTGCCGTTGCGAGCCATCCCGCCGCAGCGGGAGGCGAGGCAACCGCGGTCAGTCGGGCGGCTCATCCTCGCTGCCGATTATTTACTCATGCGCCGCCGCTAACGCTACGCCGCTTCCAGACGCCCGACTTCTGGGCTGACCTCGGCCTCGGAGATCCCGGCTACCGCCTGCGGCCCGCCCGCACCGGCTTCGACCCGTTTGAAACGTACCTGGAGTGCGCGCGCGTCCTCGGCATCCTGCTCAAGTCTCTCGTGGTAGGCCGTCTTGGGCCGTACCCAGTTGCGTCCCTGGCGATTCTGTTTGCCGCGCTTTCGTGGTACTTCCCTGAGGTTGGCAGCGTGTTAGTCCTTGTGCTCTTCTTGCCCACATACCTCCACAATCCATTCTTCATCGGCGGCGCCTACATCTTCGCGGCCTTTCTCGTCTGGTTCCTCATCCGAGTTGCCGTGCGCCACGCGCTGAACCGCCACTAAACCGCGGCCCTCGGTCTGCCGATCATCAGAGCGAGAGCCCCGCCTCTCGACAAGTCATGGCTGAAGCATCCCTTGCCAGAACCAGACGGCTCTTCCCGGCGATTTCCCTGCCGGAGATCGATGCCACCCGCGGTTGGCTGATTTTCGCCGCAGTCTTCTTCTTCGCCGTCGCCCTGGTCAGCGTCACCGACCCCGACTACTGGTGGCACCTGCGCACCGGTCAGCTCATCGTCGATAGCCGCGCAGTCCCGTCTACCGACGCCTACTCGTTCACCGCGGAGGGCGAGCGCTGGCTGGCCCACGAGTGGCTGTCGGAGGTCATCATCTACGCAACGCAGTCTCTGGGCGGCTACGGCCTCTCGCTACTGCTCTTCGCCTCGGTTGCGCTGGGGACGCTGCTGCTGACCTACCGCACCAGCCTCTCGCTCGGAGCCTCGCGCAAGGCCGCGGTGGTGCTGTTCATCTGGGCCGGGCTGATGACCGTGCCGTTCTGGACCGTCCGACCGCAGGTCTTCACCTGGTTCCTCTTCGCAACGTTCATCACCGTCTGCCTGCAGCATCGCAGCGGCGGCAAGAATCGACTCTGGCTGCTGCCGCCGCTGATGGTGCTCTGGGCCAACATGCACCTCGGTTACGCCTTCGGGCTCGCGGTGCTCGGCGTCTACGCCTTTTCGCTGGCAGCAGAACGCTTCGTCTGGAAGGAGCCGCGCGAGCTCAAGCCCGTCGTCATCGTGCTCGGGGCCTGTGTCGCGGCCACGCTGCTCACGCCCAGCCCGGTCGAGCTGCTGCTCTACCCGCTGAGATACGTCACGCCCGGCAACACCAACATCGCCTGGATCAAGGAGTGGCAGTCCCCCGATTTTCATAGCCCGTTGCTCGCGCCCCTCGCCCTGGCCATCCTCTCGCTGGCGGGCATGGGAGTCCTGGGCAAGCGCCGCGAACTCTTTCTGCCGCTGCTGGCGCTGCTCTTTGCCGGCCTCACGCTGCAGTCGCTGCGCAACCAGCCTCTGTTCGCGATCGTCTTCGTGTTCGTCGCCTCCCAGCGCGCGTCCGACCTCTGGTCGTGGGCCTCCGCCGCCGCGCAGAAGCCGGGCCTGAAGCCGCACTCCGCCGTCAACCTCGCGCTGGTTGGGACCTGCTGCGCCGCGCTGCTCTTCGGTGTCGCGTCGTCGCCCTTCGTCCAGCTGCGCTCGACGCCGCGTCTCGACCATGGCATTGAGTACCCGCAGGCCGGAGCCGCCTTCTTGCGCGATAACTACCGGGACGCGCGCGTCTTCAACCACTACGACTGGGGCGGCTACCTGATCAACGAGCTCTACCCGATGAAGGTGTTCATCGACGGCCGCTCCGACTTCTACGGCGACAAGCTGATGACCGACTTCCGCGACGTCCAGACCCTCGCCCCCGGATGGGAGGACGTCGTCGCCGAGCACGATATCGAGGTCTTCCTCATCGAGGCCGACTCAGCCCTCGCCGTCCGCCTCGACGCCGAGCCCGAGACCTGGCGCCGCGTCTTGACCGGCCCCGTCGAAGCAGTCTTCGTCCGCACCGACATCGCCAAACGCTAACCCGCGAAGATATGACGCAACTCAAACGGAGGCGTCGTCTCGATCTGCTCGAAGCCGCACTCCCGCGGCGGCTTGTCGTGCCGCCAGCGCCGGAACGTCGCAGCGTGCCGGAAGCGGCCCTGTCCTGAGCCTGTCGAAGGGCCTGCCAGGTAGTCGAAGGTGACCTCGCACACCAGCTCTGGCCGCAGGCGAATCCAACTCATGTCGCGGTCACCGGTCCAGCGGCTCGGCTCGCCCGGCGTGCGCCCTTGGCCGAACCCGTCGCCCCCGTCATCGCTGATGTACGGCTGCAGGAAGCCGACCATCTCGCGCTTTTCCTGCGCCTTGAAGCTTGACGTGTGCCCTACGTGGTGCAGCACCCCGGCGTCGTCGTACAGGCCCAGCAGCAGCGACCCCACGGCGCGTCCCTCTTCGCCGCGATTCCACCGGAAGCCCCCTATCACGCAATCGACCGTCCGCAGGTGCTTGATCTTCAGCATTGAGCGCGCGCCGGGACGGTAGACGTCGTCGAGCCGCTTGGCGATCACTCCGTCCAAC
>CAZNHI010000389.1:0-2981 GCA_964572535.1 uncultured Dehalococcoidia bacterium | reverse complement strand
AGTGACACCGGAGGCGATCAGGTTGATCACCGCGTATCGCTGGCCTGGTAACATCCGGGAGCTACGGAATGTCCTTGAGCGCGTGATGTTGCTGGCGGGCAATTCCGAGGAGCTGCTGCCCAGCCACCTCCCGCCGGAGATCCAGCAATCGGGTGGTGAGTCAGCCAGCACGGCGGCTGAGGCGGAGCTGACGTTGGCAGAGGTGGAGCGTCGTCACATCGTGCGTGCATTGGCCTATCACGGTGGCAATCGATCGAGGACGGCCAAGGCGCTCGGCATCTCGCGTGCGACCCTCTACGAGAAGCTTCACAAGTTTGGTCTGAGCTAGACCGTTGACAGCGTCGGTAAGTTTGGCGCCCGAGCAAGGCCCGTCCTTGCCCGCACCCGCGCCCTGGAGGAAGCGGCATGGCCACGAAAAAGCAAAAACCGCCGAAGCGAACAGGCGCGAGTAAACCCAGCCGCGGTGCAGCCAAAAAAGGCAAGCCGGCGCCGGCCCGCAAGAAACCCGCTGGCGCAAAGCCAGCCGGAAAGGCGGCACGCAAGCCAGGGAAGAAACCGGCCAGGAAGGCGCCGAAAGCACCCGTCAAGAAAGCTCCGGTAAAGGCAAAAAAACCGGCGAAGCCAGTTCCAGCTGTAAAGAAAACGCCGGTCAAGAAAGCAGCGGTGAAGACACCAGCCGCCAAAGCGCCAACCAGAAAAACGGCACCAGTTGAGGTCAAAGCCGTAACGCAGAAGCCAGCGCCAGCGGTCAAGCCGCCTCAGCCTGCAAAGGAAAGCGCGCCGGCTAAGACGCCGAAACCGGCACCGCAGACGGCGGCTCCGGTCGAGGGAGGAGCACCGGTCAGGCATCGCGAAGGCGAACGTCCGCCGCGCGAAGGAGGCGTCCGTCCGCCGCGCGAAGGAGGCGTCCGTCCGCCACGTGAAGGTGGTGAACGTCCGCCACGTGAAGGTGGTGAACGTCCGCCGCGTGAGGCAGGGGGACGTCCTGAAAGACCTGGCCGGCCAGGACGACCCGGCCGTCCCGGACGCAGGCCCCGGCCGCCCGAGGCCGGTGAGGCAGGAGCTGAGTCCGGTGAAGGCGATACCTCCATCGGCAGCCTGCCGCCGATCCGTCCGTATCGTGGAACGCACGGTGGCAAGCCGCCAAGGGGCAAGCCTCTACGCAAGAAACCGCGGGCGCGAGATCGTTTCTCCAAGCTTTTCGCCGAATTCGAAACCAAACCGACAACATCTGCAAAGAAGAAGCGCCGGATTCTCGACGATGATGAAGAGGAAACGACCATCAGCGTCATGCGCGAGCGGCCGCGTCTTCAGATCGAATCGCCCGAGCAGATTCGGGCCGGCGTAATTAAGAAATACCTCGCCGGTGGGATGCCCTCCTGCCCGGTTGGCTGCGGCGGCATCGCCGAGGTCGTGCGCGTCGGTACGATGGAGGATGGATCGGGTGAAGTCTGGATAGAGTGCTTGAGTTGCGCACAGCGGGAGCGCTTTGCTGTTGCCAAGGCGTCTCCGGCTGAACGCCAGGCCGCTGCCCGCGGCATGGAAGAAAACGGCGAAGCCCTTTGCTCACGGCACGGTCGCCCGGTGCAACTCCGCCGCCGAGGCCGTGACCTCGTTTGCCCCGAATGCGGCGTCTTGTATCCCGAGCTATAGGAAAAAACCCCGATCCCGATACGGATACCGTGACGGGAAACGGGAAACGGGAAACGGAACCCGGGTACCGCTTCCGATACCGAATCTCGAAACGGGCGCCCGTTGCCCGTTCCCCGTTACCGGAACCGTATCGTTGCCGGTATCGGTATCGGTAACCGAGGATCACAAATTGCTCCTTACCGGGGTATAATGTTCGAGCAGTAAGGAGCTTTCACGAATGCAACGCACCGGTCGCCTCGCAACACCCCGGCCCATCAGGCTACGCCGCAGCTTCATCGCGCGCGGATTTCTAGGACTCTGTTTCCTGCTTTTGATGGGCGCCGCGGCCCGGCTTCAGGTGCTCAATCCCGACATCTACGTCGACATTGCACGCAAGAACATGCTGCGTGAAGTGGTGGTGCCCGCGCCGCGCGGCACCATCTACGATCGCAGAGGCCAGGTCATTGCGGAGAACGTTGTGGGTTACCGCGTGATGCTCATGCCTGGCAACAGGGACAGCATGAACGCGCAGCTCCAGCGGCTTCAGCCGGTGCTTGGCATGACCGATGACGACATTACGCGCGCAAAGCGGAAATGGAGCCGAGAGCAGCACCTGCCGATGACGGTCATGGGGGACGCGCCGCAGGACGCGGTGGCAAAGCTCGAAGAGCAGCGGGTGCTCTTTCCAGGTGTGCTCGTGGATGAGTACGCCAAGCGGCACTACCCTGCCGGTTCTGCTGTCGCCCACCTTATCGGCTTTGTAGCCGAGATAAGCCCGGAGGAACTGAAGGACACAATCAGATGGAAGGGTTACGATCAGGGCCGCTGGATCGGTAAGGGTGGGCTCGAGCGGCAATACGAAAAGCAGCTTGGTGGTGAACCGGGAGCGCGCTACCTCGAGATCGACGCCATGGGCCGCATTCGGAAGTGGCTACCCGACTCGCTGAGCCTGCCGCCCATTCCGGGACGCGATCTGCAACTCCACCTCGACCTCGATTTGCAACGCTACATCCAGGGCATCTGGCCACGTCAATTTCGAGGTGGGTTTGTCGCCATTGAGCCGCAGACCGGCGGTGTGCTGGCGTACTACAGTCACCCCAGCTTCGACGCGAACAAGTTCATCGGCGGCATTCCAACGAAGCTCTACGATTCGTTGAATGTTGACCCGGCCAAGCCCATGCTGGACCGGGTGGGAGGCAGCGGTTCGGCACAGCCGCCGGCATCCACTTGGAAGCTTGTTCTCGCTGCGCTGGCGCTCGAAGAGGGTGTGATCACACCCGAGGAATACATGCCGGTTTCCTGCAGTGGCGGGCTGAATGTGTATGGCCGCTACTTCCGTTGCTGGGACA
>CAZNHI010000388.1:0-2988 GCA_964572535.1 uncultured Dehalococcoidia bacterium | reverse complement strand
AGCGGGGGTTTGGGGGCAGCGCCCCCATCTTCAGCACTGGATGTTATACTGCGCCCTGTCCGACATACGTCCGCAATTTATCGTTTAGAGGAGAACAATGACTGCTCAGAAGGAAAGCGTCGTAACCCCGGAGCGCCTGTCACAGGGCCTCAGTTACAAACAATGGATGGAACAGATCGACCGTAACCAGGAAAAGTTCGTCGACAACTACGATGGCACTCAGCCCAACGCTGACGACGTAGCGGCGATCAAGGCCCTGATCGCGAAGGACGGCGGCCCGGCTACCTGCATGGCCATCGGCGAGCCTTGGTGCCCGGACGTCGTCCGCGGCATGCCAGTCATCGCGAAGCTCTGCGAGGCCACGGGGCTGGATCTCAAGATCTTCTTCCGCGACCAGCACATCGACTTGATGAACGAGTACCTCTACAAAGGCGAGTTCCAGTCGATCCCCACGCTGGTCTTCTTCACCCGGAACCACAAAGAGCTCGGCGTCTGGCACGAGCGTGCCCAGAAGGCCCGCGACGAGATGCCTCAGCTCAGTGAGATCACTGCCAAGATGCGCAACCAGGAGCTTTCTGAGGAGGAGCGCCAAAAGTACATGGACGAGTACGCGGCCTTCCAGAAGGGCCCCGTCTGGGGTAGCTGGCGCGACGCAGAGGTCAAGGAGATCCGTGAGCTGCTCGAAGCAGCCGTAAGGTAGCGTCTTTCTAGCAAAGACGGGAAAGGCGGCCCTTGCGGGCCGCCTTTCTATTGCCGACCGTAAACATAGACTTGCGGTTTGACGGCCTGATCGGCCGGACTTACCCTCAGCTGGGGTAGGGATAGGAATAGGGGACTGGAGCGTCTTTGTTAGGCACATTCCGAGTCGGAAAACTCTTCGGCTTCAGCATCAGCGTCCACTGGACCTGGTTCTTTATCTTCTTCCTCGTCACCTGGACCTTTGCCACCGGCGTGCTCGAAGAGTTCTACTCTGACTGGTCCGACGGTCGCCGCTGGACCGTCGCCGTCGCAATCTCGCTGATCTTCTTCCTCTCCATCCTGCTGCACGAAATCTCACACTCGCTGGTCGCCCGCCGATACGGCATCCCCGTGTCCAGCATCACCCTCTTCGTCTTCGGCGGCGTCTCCAACATGACCAGAGAGCCGGAGAACTCAAAGCAGGAGTTCTGGATCGCCATCGTCGGGCCGTTCACCAGCTTCGCGCTCGGCGTCCTGTTCGCGATTGGTTATTTCGTACTCTCGCCGGTTGAGGATGGCGCCGCCGCCGTATCCGGCAACCTCGCGGCGATCAACCTCGCGATCGGCATCTTCAACCTCCTGCCCGGCTTCCCGCTGGACGGCGGCAGGGTCCTGCGCAGCGTCTTCTGGGCCAAACGTCACAGCCTCGTCGAAGCGACACGGTCAGCCTCCAACGTCGGTATGTTCGTGGCGTACGGGATCATGGCCGTGGGCGTCGTCTGCTTCTTCTTCCTCTCGTTCATCACAGGCGTCTGGCTGTTCTTGATCGGCATGTTCCTGCGCTCAGCTTCCGTGGAGAGCTACGAGCAGGTCTTCCTGGACATGGTGCTGCGCGGTGTGCCGGCCAGCGCCGTCGCCAAGCAGGACTACGTCAAGGTGGCGCCTGACCTGACGCTGGCAGACCTTATCGAAGAGTATGTGCTGGCTGGCGACGGCCGCTGCTTCCCGGTGGTCGTCGAATCCGAACTGCTGGGCCTGGTAACGCTGCACGACGTGCGCAAGATCCCGCGCGATGAGTGGAAGACAACCAGCGTCTATCGCGCCATGACGCCTCTGGCCGAGCTGCACAGCGTCACCATGCGCGATGACCTGCCGAAGGTACTGGCCGAGATGGCGGCGGGCGACTTCAACCAGGTGCCGCTGCTGGAAGGCAAGACCCTCCTGGGCCTGATCCATCGCGCCGACGTAATCCGCTACATTCAGGTCCGTCAGGAGATGCTTCCAACCCCCTAGACTGGCCTGCGCGATGCTATAATCCGCGCCGTGGATACGCTTGGCTGCGGCCGCTGCGGGGCGAAGAGAGACACCAACGACAATTTCTGTCGCCGCTGCGGACACCAATTCACGGTGAATCTGCCGGCTACCCGATCCCAGAGCCTACCCGCCCTGCGCCGAAGCCTGCCTCCGACTCTTGTGGGCAGTGTCGCGGTACTGGCAGTTGGCACCGGTATCGAGTGGCTGGCGCGCAGGATGGCCGGCTCGGCAGCGCGCGCTGCTGGCCGGGCGCTGATCGGCCAGGATCGCTCCGTCGCTCCCATCAACCACACCCCGAGTCCCGGCGACGTCACGGTCGACGAAATGCTCTACGTCCGGAAGGTTCAACTCCGCCGCTAGTCCGACACGGCCCCGCTCGTGCCCCACGTCGTAGCCGGGAGAGGCCTGTGGCCTTCAATCCCCTCCGCCTTGCGATCCTCTGCGCTGCGATGGCGCTCGCCCTCACGTCCGCCACGCCGGCCGCCGCCCAGGAGCTCCTGCACAACGGCGGCTTCGAGCAGGGCACCTCCGGTTGGAACGGCCTCGGCATTTCCACAGCCGGCTGCACCCCTCTAGCGGGCAACGCCGCGCTCGCGGTCCCGGCTTTCCTCCAGCAGAACCTCCCCTCGCCGATCGGCAGCGGCGCCTACACGCTCCAGGGCTCAATGAAAGCTAAGTCGGGCTCGGCAGCCGCGGAGATTGCCCTCATCTGGTTCGATGGCGCCGGCAGTGAGCTGCCCGCCTCGTCCAAAGACGTCGCCATCGGCACGGACTACGCCCCGTTCAGCGTCACGGCAACGGCGCCGTCCACAGCGCGTGGCCTGCGAGTGCGCATCGCCGCGGAGGGCGGCACGATCTGCCTCGACGCCCTGAGCCTGGACGGCCCGCCGTGTTTGTGCGAGGCACGGGGCTGTTGGGAGGCCTACGTGTCCAACCTGGCGACGGTCTCCCGCTACGTGGGCCTTGATCGAGAGCCGGACCAGAACTTCCGCCAGG
>CAZNHI010000387.1:0-2994 GCA_964572535.1 uncultured Dehalococcoidia bacterium | reverse complement strand
TGCACACCGTCATCCGCCCCTCCATCGAGAGATTGCGGATCGTGTCGCCGCGGTACTCGATCACGTGGCCGATGCCGCCGCTCACGCCAATCGTACGAATGATCGACAGGATCACATCCTTGGCGACCACGCCCGCCGCCAGCGTGCCGTTGACCTCGACCGCCATGGTCTTGGGCTTGGCCTGCGGCAGCGTCTGAGTCGCCAGCACATGCTCGACCTCAGATGTCCCGATGCCAATCGCCAGCGCGCCCAGAGCGCCGTGCGTCGCGGTGTGGCTGTCGCCGCAGACGATGGTCAGGCCGGGTTGGCTTAGGCCCTGCTCCGGCCCGATCACGTGGACGATGCCCTGTCGTTGGTCGTTGACCCCGAAGTACGTGAGGCCGAAGTCGCTGACGTTGCGGTCCAGCACCCCCACCTGCTCTATCGATAGCGGGTCAGGCCAGGTCTTGTCGCGATCGGCCGTCGGCACGTTGTGGTCCACGGTAGCAATCGTCAGCTCTGGACGCCGGACCTTGCGCCCAGACATCCGCAGAGACTCGAACGCCTGCGGTGAAGTCACCTCGTGTACCAGGTGCAGGTCGATGTAAAGAAGGTCCGGTTTGCCTGGCTCACGCTTGATCACGTGGCTCTCCCAGATCTTCTCAGATAGAGTCCTTGGCTCAGCCATCACCTGCTCCTGTGCTCCCGATTGCTACAGATTGTGCCGGCGGGACGGCGTATTCGCCTACGTGCTGCTCGCTACTTCGTCCAGGTGGACAAAAGGTACTTCAGTAACTCGCGCCAATTTGCCGTCGTTGCTGACGACGCCTTCGCAGCCGGTCGCTATCGCTGTCGCCACGATTATAGCGTCAGCCAGCGCCAGGCTATGCCGTGCCCGTAGCTCAGCCGCCAGCCGCCCGATCCGCCTATCGACCGGCGCCACTGTGAAGCCGTCCTCGGACAGCAGGTCCTGGATGCGCTCCTCCGCCTCGATTTCACCCTCCCGTTTCGGGCGTACCAGCAGCTCCGCCTCCGTTATCACCGAGACGATGACCGCCAGCTCGCCGCGCTGCACACGCCGGAATAGCGGCAGGAGAATTGCCAGATAGGGCTCGCGTCCCGTGAGGAAGTAGATGAATGCGTTGGTATCGAGGAGGAGCCTGCGGCTACGGCTGAGCAGGAGGTTCTCGACCAGACCACGCCTCCTCTACCGCCTGATCACGTTCTCTATCAGCTTCCCGCAGCTCCCGCAGGTACGCGTCCTCTTCGTCCCGGCTGCGTCCGTAGAGACCCGCCAGACTCCCTGCGTGATAGCGAATCCAGTCTTTAGGACGGGCGCGCAGGATCAGACGATTGCCCTCCCGGGTTACGGCCAGGCGGTCTCCCCCCGCCAGGCCCATCTCCCGCAGGAGATGGGCCGGCAGGGTGATCTGGTTCTTACTGCTGATTGTGCTCACGGCAGGCTCTTCTCTGCTGCTGACAATATACTCTACCGCAGCTTCAGAGACTTTACGTCCGCCATTTACCTTTGTCAAGAGGTTTCTCGCTTTACTTTATGGGTTTGACCTTACGAGCGCGTCCTGCGGTGTCTCCACGCTAAGTGCGCGGTTGATTGCCTGCAGCACCGCCTTCGCGGCCGCGACCAGAATATCAGTGTCGGCGCCGCGGCCGGTGTAGGTGCGGCCGTTGCAGAGGATACGCACCACCACCTCGCCCTGTGCGTCGATGCCCTCCGTCACGCTCTTCACCGTAAACTCCGTCAGCTCATTCTCGATACCGACGATGGCATTTATCGCCTGGTAAGCAGCGTCGACCGGGCCCGTACCGGTCGCGGTGTGCACGACGTGCTTGCCGTCTGGCGTCTCCAGGCGCACCGTCGCGGTCGGCACCAGCTGGTTGCCACTCGAGACCTGCAGCAGGTCGAGCTTGTACTGCACCTCTTCCGTGTGCCGCTCCTCGCCGACGATTGCTTCGATGTCGCGGTCGGTGATCTCCGGCTTCTTGTCCGCCAACTCCTTGAAGCCCTCGAAAGCGCGCTCGAACTCCTCTGTCGTTAGCTCGATGCCGAGATCGTCCAGGCGCGACTTGAACCCGTGGCGCCCCGACAGCTTGCCCAGGACTATCTCACTGCCCGATGGCCAGCCGATCTCCTTGGCGTCCATGATCTCGTAGGTCTCGCGCATCTTGAGGATGCCGTCCTGGTGAATGCCGGACTGGTGCCGGAAGGCGTTGCTGCCCACGACAGGCTTGTTCGGCTGCACCAGCATGCCCGTCAGGTCAGACACCAGTCGCGACGTGCGATAGAGCTCGCGCGTCTTTACGTTCGTCTCCACTTTGTAGAAATCGCTCCGCGTCTTGATCCCCATCACGACTTCTTCGAGCGCTGCGTTGCCCGCCCGCTCACCGATGCCGTTGATGCAGGTCTCCACCTGCCGCGCACCAGCGCGTACCGCCGACAGGCTGTTGGCCACGGCGAGGCCGAGGTCGTTATGGCAGTGCACAGAGATCGTCGCGCGGTGAATGTTGCGCACGTTCTCCAGGATGCCGTGGATGAACTGGCTGAACTCCTCCGGCGTCGTGTAGCCGACTGTGTCCGGGATGTTCACCGTCGTCGCGCCGGCCTCGATTACGTCTTCCAGCATGCGGTAGACGTACTCCCACTCGGAACGCGTGGCGTCCATCGGGCTAAACTCGACGTCCTCGACGTAGCCCTTGGCCCGCGCGACCATCGTCCGTGCCATCTCCCGCACCGTGTCGCGATCCTTCGAAAGCTGGTGCATCAGGTGGATGTCAGAGGTCGAAACGAAGACGTGGATCCGCGGCGCCGCGGCGTCCTTAAGCGCCTCCCAGGCCAGATCGACATCGCGCGGCACTGCACGAGCCAGCCCGGCGATACGCGACTCGCGCAGCTCCTTGGCGACCGCCTTCACGGCTTCGAGGTCGCCCGGCGAACTCGCCGGAAACCCCGCCTCGATGATGTCGACGCCCAGCTTCTGTAGCTGGTGCGCGATCTCC
>CAZNHI010000386.1:0-2996 GCA_964572535.1 uncultured Dehalococcoidia bacterium | reverse complement strand
GGCACCACCGGCAAGTCGTACTTACGGGCGATGCGCACGCACGCCGCCACCTCCGCCGTCGAGTCCGGGAACACGACAACCTGCGGCGCCCCCCGCTCGATCGTCCCGTCGTACTCAAACACCAGCAGGTCCTCGGGCGTATGGAGCACCCGCTCAGCGCTAAGCGCCCGCCTCAGGTCTGATATTGCCGCGGGAGGTATATGGTTCATGACAGGCGGAGTCTAGCAGAGCTATTTCAGGGTGTGCTGAGATAAAATCGCCGGCGAAGCATTAGTCTGGAGGCTCCGCCGTTGAAACCCTTGAAGAAAGCGGTCGTCATCCTGGGTGCTGGAGCGTCTAACGCCGTGAGCAATAGCTCAGTACCGCTCACGTCCGACGCCACCAAGTATCAGCCTCCGTTGGCAAGGGAGCTGTTCTCTCCGAAGTTCTGGAACCTCCGACAGGCGTATCGAGGCGCGCAAGTTGTGGGGGCGGAACTTGGAAACCCAGACATAATCTCTGGGGGAGCCTTCGACATCGAAGAGCGCCTAACGACTCTTGCAAACCACCCTGACCCTAGAAATCAGCGCCACTTCAGGGATATCCCACCGTACCTCCGGGATGTTCTCATGACCAGCACACAGCACTATGCGGGTGAACCTTCGAATTACATAAACCTCGCGCGCTATCTCACTCAGGATCAAACACATGAAATCCTGTTTGTCCTGCTTAACTATGACTCCCTTCTGGAAGCGGGGTTAGAGAAGTGGGATCCGGCACTCAAGATTGATACGATGGACCAATATGTCGAGTCCAGCAGGCAAGCCCGCGTCGTAAAAATCCATGGATCCATCGATTGGGGCATACCAATCCCATTTGAGTTTGGTTCGCGTCTTCGCACCGCGCTCAACACTTTCGACCCACTCACGGCTGGCACGGCAACGGTCCTCAACAAGAAATACGATGCCACGGTCAGTTGGCATGAGAACGGCCAGCGTCTTTATCCTCGTTTGACAGCACCTCTTAAGCGAAAGGCTTTTGTCTGCCCCGAGAGTCACACGAGTGCTTTCCGCGACTTCGTCGCTAGTTGTCACAAGTTCCTCGTAATCGGAACCAGCGGCCTGGACGAGGACCTGCTTCGCGAGCTCGCCGAGCTGACTTCGGGTAGCGGCTATCACATAACTTACGTCGGACCAGACGCTAAGGCAGTCGACTCGACGCAGAATAATTTTGAGGCCGCGATAAAAGCGTTTCGGGCGGTTGGCCCTGCACAACCACCGGTAGGGCGATACGACCAAGGATTCAATGGGTTCGTTAGTTCGTCCGTCCAGACCCAAAGATTCCTTTCAGCAGATTGACGTCCGTGATTCAGGAGGTTTGGCAGCGCAGTGATCGTATGTTGCAGTGCGCACAATTGGCCCTTCATGTTCCGATTGTTCATGTAGCGCGCGTCTCTTGCGCCTGCGCAGAGGTGTCGGTCAGTGCCCACACGTAGCAGGAGGCGTGCAGAACGTCGGCGTCGTCCCTTTCGAAGACTCAAGAAGAGCGAGATCCTAGAGCTGGTCGCGCATGCCATCGAACTTGAGACCGCGCGTAAGGTCCGGCCCATGCATGACGCGAAGATTCCTGAGCTCATCTCAGGAGTTCTGCGGCAGTTCGATAGCGCGATCTATGAACCCAGCTCCGCCAAGCTCCTTCGAGTCGTGGAAGTGCAAGATCGGGCAACCCCGGTTGGAGCACAGTTCGTTGACGCGGCGGTCGGCAAGACAAAGGCCGTGGGCTGTCAGCAGTTGACGATAGTCGCAGCCGCCGGTTTCACGAGCGGAGCACTCCGCAAGATACGCACAGATACTTCACTCACTGTCGGCGCTATCGAACTCCGTGAGGCCAAATCGGAAGAATGGCCGAAGAAGTGGGAAACTCACAAACTAAGGACGGACGCTGATGCCGAGAGCTATGAGTCGGAGCTGGTGCACCGCAGATATGTGAATGCCCTGACTGGCCAGGTCCAATTCGACATCCTGACCGCGGCAGTAGAACTGACGCGGGTGTCCCAGGTCTTCTGCTTCATCATGGACGGACAAACCGGAGCTAATCTTCGGAGTTGGATGATGGGTCAGGCGGATCCACCGGACCTTCTGACGCGTTACTTGAGTACCAGTCTGGGGCCACGTCTCACCATCACGCACCACCCTCCCGAGGAAGAGGCTGGCCCCCAGACATACACCGGCCCTTAGACCTTGCATCTCATCCTCCGCCAGCTGCAACTCTGCTCTGCGCCGCCGTCCGCCCCCGGGCGCCCCGACAAGCAGAAGGGGCGCCTTGCGGCGCCCCGTTGCGTTTGCTTCCGGCGGCCCGTCTGCTGAGACGCCCGCCCTCGACCAGCCCTCTGGCCGTACCGGCCTAGTGCGTGTGCTGCGTGTTGTATACGGGCCAGAACTTGATCTCTGGTCGCTCCGTGGCGCCCGCCTTCGCCATCGCCGCGCCCAGCGAGTTCTGCGCAAAGCGCTCGAACGCTTCCTGCGACTCCCACATATCGACGACCCGCCAGCCGCCGTTCTCCGTTGGGCCTCCCATGTGAGACAGGCAGCCGTTGGGCAATCGGCCGCCCGGCATCACGTCGGCGGTTGCCAGGTCATACTGAGCCTGAGAAAAGTTCGCGATTTCGACTAGGACTCCTACTGCCACGCTCGTGCTCCTTTACTGATCAGCCGTCGCGGGGTTCAGATCAAAGCAGTGTCGGGCGGACCTCCCTCAACCGGTCTCGATTCTGGAGGAGCACCGCCGTCGCTCTAATCCGCATACTTTAGATCATCCTGGCTCGCCCCCGTCGTACTATTCCCCGAAGTGCCCCTCACGCTGCGACTCACCCTCTGCGCCGCCGTCTGCGCCCTGAGCCTCGCCTGCTCCGGCGATAGCGCCCCCTCGTCGCCCACGCCCGCGCAGGCAAAGAACGCAAACAGCACGGCCTCGCTGCCGCCCGTGGTGGCGATGATCTGGTCGAGGCCGAGCTCGAT
>CAZNHI010000385.1:0-3006 GCA_964572535.1 uncultured Dehalococcoidia bacterium | reverse complement strand
GCCCACGTCGACGCGCTTGACGGCGCAGCCGCGGAGCATGCGCTCGATGTTGTAGCTGCCCTCGGGTGTCGCCTGCCCGTGCTTGGCGCAGAGCACCGCGTCGGCCATCAGGAAGAGCTTGATGCTCGTGTCCGGCTGCTTGGCCAGGGCGAGCGCCAGCCGCAGGGCGTTGTAGCAGCGCTCGGTGCCGTAGGGTGGGTCGCTGAGGATGAACAGGTACAGCATGAGCGGACCTCAGCTCGGCGGGATGATGATCAGCGAGAAGCCCTGCCATCGCCGGGCGGTCATGCCCGCCGCCGAGCTCCGCATGCTCTCGCGTCGGCGTCGCTGGTCCCTTTCAGTCCCATCGGCCTGCACGATTCGTGACATTCGGCACTTGTGGAGGGTGCGCCGCCGCGGGAGCGTCCACATGTACCGAAGAGGTTGGACCCGAGGACCTGGGACAATGCTCGAAAGGGCAGCGCTATCGGGAACGCGGGAGAAGATCTCTCGGCGCGTGCAGCCGGGGCGTCCGCAGTGGCTGATGTCGGGTTGCGCGGTAGGACGCTCGACACGGGCGTCAGCCCTGCGCCACCATTTTGGTGGCGGGTGCCCAGAAGCAGCAGCGGCTGCTGTCGATCAGCCCTCGGGAGGTTGGCGACGACGACCTGGGCGCCATCTTCGAAGACTCGATGCATAACTGGTGACAGACGACTGAAGCCTTGAGAAAGCTAAGCCCGATGAAGGAGGCCCCCGACATGCGACCCCTGCGCGAACCAATCACCGTAGGCATCATAACGCTCGCCGTGCTGCTGGTCGCGTGCTCTCCTCCCGCCTCGCTGCAGAGCTCCGAGCCGGCGGCAGCAGCCAGTCAAGCGGCAGAGACGCTGGCACCGCAGACGTCCGCCAGCCAGGTGGCGGAAGGGGCTCCGGAGGAGCTCAAGATCGGCATCGTGACGTTCCTGTCCGGCCCGGGGGCTGCTCCGTTCGGCATCCCGGCCCGCGACGTGGCCGATCTGCTCATCGAGGAGCTCAACGCGGGCTCACTGCCGGCTCCGTACGACACCATCGGGATCGCCGGGGTACCGATCAGCGCCGTCTTCGTCGACGAGGCCGGGGGCGCCGATACCCAGGTGGCCGAGTTTCGACGCCTCGTGCTCGATGAGGAGGTCGACCTGGTGATCGGCTACATCTCGAGCGGCGATTGTCTGGCCGTGGCGCCGGTGGCCGAGGAGCTTGAGACCCTCACCGTCATGTTCGACTGCGGCACCCAGCAGATCTTCGAAGAAGCCGATCACACCTACGTGTTCCGCACCGCGGCTCACCAGAGCATCGACGGCGTGGGTGCGGCCCGTTACGTCCAGCAGGTAGCCGCCGACGCCCAGACGATCGCCGGCATCAACCAGAACTACGCCTGGGGTCAGGATTCCTGGAACACCTTCCGAAACTCGCTCCAGGCGCTCGATCCTGAGATCGAGGTCGTCGTCGAACAGTTCCCCGAGCTCGGGGCAGGTCAGTACTCCTCCGAGCTGTCGGCCCTTCTTTTAGCACAGGCCGACATCGTCCACTCCAGCTTCTGGGGCGGCGACCTTGAGGGACTCGTCATCCAGGGCGCACCGCGGGGTCTCTTCGCCGAGAGCCTGGGGGTTCTGCCCGGGGCCGACACGTTGCTGCCGTCCCTCGGCGAAAACATGCCCGAGGGCGTGGTCGTCGGGGCGCGCGGGCCGCACGGCGCGCTGGCGCCGGAGAACGAGCTGAACGACTGGTTCGTCCCGGCCTACACCGACCGATACGACGTCCGTCCTGTCTATCCCGCGTACCACATGGCGCAGGCGATCCTGGGCGTCAAGTCCGCCTTTGAGGCGGCGACCGGCGACAGCTGGCCGACCCAGGAGGAGGTCATTGCGGCGTTCGAGTACATCGAGTTCGAGACGCCCAGCGGTACGATCAGCATGGTCATCGGCAACGGGCACCAGGCCGTGGAGCCGATGCTCCTCGGCACGACCGGCGCCTTCGATGAGACGACCGGCGAGCGTACGCTCGAGAACATAATCGAGTTCTCGATCGAGTGCGTCAACCCGCCAGAAGGCACCAAGAGCGAGGAGTGGATCAGCGGTGGCTTCGAGGGCGCCTTGGGGTGTCCCTGACTTGCCCGTAAGCAGCGCGGGATGGGAGTTGTCCGCGTGACAGCGCCACCCCGCGCCGGCGCACCGGCGACTCGACACCGAAGGCGGGCGTCCGAGACGGAGGGCCGCAGATGAACCAGCTGGTGATCATCGCCGCGGACGGCATCGTCGAGGCAGCTCGGCTGTTCCTGATCTCGGCCGGCCTGACACTGGTCTTCGGCGTGCTGCGCATCCTCAACATGGCCCACGGCAGCCTCTACGCCCTGGGCGCATACGTTGGCGCGATCTTCGTGCTGGGCTTTCCGACCGAGCTGCCGAAGGCCGGGATGCTCGGCGCGCTTGTCCTCGCCGCATTGGTAGTGGGACTGCTGGCCGGCCCGCTCATCGAGCGCGGCGTGCTGCGCTGGATCTACCGTCGCGATGACGCTCTCCAGCTGCTCGCCACTTACGCCATCCTCCTTATTCTGGAAGATGCCACCAAGCTCATTTTCGGCGTGAACCCCTACTTCGCCTCCGAGCCGTACGCGCTCCTCGGCAACGTCTCGCTGGCTGGCATCCCCTACGCCTGGTATTCATTCTTCGTTCTCGGCGTCGCCGTAATCGCCGGGGTGCTGCTCTGGCTCTTCCTCAACCGCACCCGCACCGGCCGCCTCGTGGCGGCGGTTATCTTCGATCGCGAGATTAGCGCCGCGATGGGCATCAACGCCCCCCGCATCTTCACCGTGACCTTCACCATCGGTGCAGGGCTGGCGGCTCTGGGCGGCGCCTTCACCGCCCCCATCGTCTCGGTCGTCCCCGGCATCGGCGTCGACGTCATCGTGCTTGCCTTCGCCGTGATCGTGATCGGCGGCTTGGGCAGCATCGAGGGCGCCGCCATCGGCGCGCTGATCGTCGGCCTCTC
>CAZNHI010000384.1:0-3012 GCA_964572535.1 uncultured Dehalococcoidia bacterium | reverse complement strand
CATCGACTGCGCCTCGGGCGACACCTACGCCCCCGAAGCCGGCTACGCCACGCTGCCCCTCAAGGCGATCGCCTTCACTCACCTGCACTCCGACCACGTCACCGGCATCCTGGACGTGCTCTGGGCCGGCTGGATCCAGCGCCGCTGGCAGATACCACCCACGGTCTACGGCCCGCCCGGTACCCAGCACTTCATCGACCACCTGATAGAGTCGATGGCCTACGACATCAAGGTGCGCACCGGCGCGATCCTCAGGCCGGAGAACCTGGTGCCGTTTGTGGTCGAAGTCGAAGAGGGGTGGAAGGTCGCGGGCCAGGACTGGCAGCTCTCTGCCTTCCGTGTCGAGCACCAGCCCGTCGACCAGGCGTTTGGCTTCCGCATCGACCAGGGTTCAGCCTCAGTTGTGATCTCCGGCGACACCAAGGTCTCGGACAATCTGATCAAGCACTCCAAGGACACCGATCTGCTGGTGCAGGAGGTCTTCTGGTCCCAGGGCCTGCGCGAGGCCGCGGCAGCGGCCACAGACGCCGCCGAGCGAGCCCGCTTCGAGCTGCTGGACACCTACCACACCGGCTCCGAAGACCTCGGAAAGGTCGCGGCGCGCGCCAACGCGAAGCACCTGATCCTCAGCCACATCATCCGCTCGCGCGGCAATCCGGAGGACTTCGAAAAGGACATCGGGCCCCAGTACGGCGGCAAGCTGACCGTCGCCGAAGACCTGATGAACTTCGAGGTCTGACGAGGCTACTTACGCGCTAACGTCCAGCAGTCCCACAGCCCCCAGCTCCGTGTAGGCGAAGTTGTGTGTCACGAAGGGGTACTTGCCAGGCTCCGGAATAACCAGCTCGAAGGTTGACCCACCACCGGGCGGCACCGTGTAGGTCTGAATGCCCCTCAGGACGTTTGCCGGGTTGCCGTCGACGAAGACCTTGTCGAACAGCGCGCCGATAACATGGAAGGCAGAGAACAGCGTCGGGCCGGCGTTCATGACGTAGAGGCGGATTCGCTCGCCCGCCTTCGCGGGCAGAGGGTTGTCGCGGTACTGGAAGGCCACGCCATTGAAGGCCATCAAATCGGGACGGGCCGCCTTCATTTTGTCCATATCGCCGTCCCAGACGCCGCCTGCGCCTGCCTTCGCATAGAACTCGCTCTGCACCAGCACGTACTCCCGCGCCGGCTCCAGAGGTGGCACGGGGTCGACGACTATCGCCCCGTACATGCCGTTGGCGATGTGGTGCAGGACCGGCGCGGTACCGCAGTGGTACATGAAGATGCCGGGCAGGTTTGCGCGCCACCGGAAGCTGATCGACTCGCCCGGAAGGATCGTCTTGTAGTTCACGTCCCAGGGGATCTGTGCCGCGTGGAAGTCCATCGAGTGGCCGGTTGTACCACGGTTCTTGAGCGTGAAATCGACCGTGTCGCCCTGACGCACGTGCACCACGGGGCCAGGTACCGTTCCACCGAACGTCCAGGCCTTGTACTGCACGCCGCCGCCGATCTCGACAACGCCGTCGACCGCGTCGATCGTAAGCGTCCTGGTTGTCTCGGGGCCGGCCGGCTCAAGGGCGGCGGGATGCGCCGACGTTACCTTTCCGGTGATCTGGGGGCCGGGCTCCGGTTCAGCGGCGCTGGCGGGCAGCTTTGACGCCGAGTCATCAATTACCACGTAACTAAGACCAGCAATCGCTCCGGAGGAAACGAGTCCAGCCGCCAGTAGCAGCTTCTCGAGGAATGAGCGCCTCGTTACCAGTCTCCCGCTACGGTCTCGTACAGTGTTCAAAAGTACCTCCTGGCTTACGTTTGTCGGTTTGACTTACGTAATATCAAGAGCTACCGCTGCCCGCCAAGATGCGAACGGCCCAGCCATAAGACTCAGAGGACGCGGCTCGAAACCGGACTCCACGCGGCACGTGCTGGTGCTAGCATTAGCTCCGCTGCTGGGCGCCGGTTTTCGAGCACAGGAGACGCATCGTGAAGGTTCATTCGTTCCACCTCATGCCCTACCCCTACCTGCCCGACGACTTCGAGAAGCAGTACCACAGCGTCTACATCGACATCCCGAGCAAGCTCTACGACCCGGAGCTGGGCCACCGCGCCTACAACGACTACCTGGACGAGCTGGAGCTGGCCGCGTCGCTCGGCTTCGACGGCGTCTGCATGAACGAGCACCACTCCAACGCCTACGGCCTCATGCCCTCCCCCAACGTCATGGCCGCCAGCCTGGCGCGACGCACCAAGGACGTCGCCATCGTCGTGCTCGGCGACAGCATCGTCCTGCACAACCCGCCCACCCGCCTCGCCGAGGAGTTCGCGATGCTCGACGTAATCAGCGGCGGGCGCGTGATCGCCGGCTTCCCGCTGGGCACCGCAATGGACACGAACTACGCCTACGGCCAGACGCCGATCACGATGCGCGACAAGTACAAGGAAGCGCACGACCTCATCATCAAGGCCTGGACGGAGCCGGAGCCATTCGCCTGGAACGGCAAGTACACCCAGCTGCGCTACGTCAACGTCTGGCCGCGGCCCGTCCAGAAACCCCACCCGCCGATCTGGATCCCAGGCGGCAGCTCACCTGAGACCTGGGAGTGGGTCATAGAGCAGGACTACCTCTACGCCCACACCAGCGTCAGCGGCCACCGGCGCGCCAAGTACTTCCTCGATCACTACTACGACCTCGTCGAAAAGGCCGGCAAAGAGCCCAACCCGTACCGCATCGCCACCACCCAACCCGTGTTCGTCGCCAACAGCGAGTCCGAAGCGGAGGAGATGTACTCCGAGGCCGTCGATTACTTCTTCGACAAGTGCCGTCACATCTACCCCGGCTTCGCCAACGTCCCCGGCTACCAGAGCCTGCGCGGCGTGCGCGAGACGCTCGACGCGCGCAGCCACGGCGTCGGCGGTTACGGCGAGGGCATGAACAGCTGGAAGGAGCGCGTCGCAGCCGGCGCGGTGGTCGCGGGCAGCCCCTCGCAGGTCACGGAGCGCCTGCGCGAGTACTGCAAGGACCTG
>CAZNHI010000383.1:0-3017 GCA_964572535.1 uncultured Dehalococcoidia bacterium | reverse complement strand
GACGCCTGAGTCGAACTTCAGCGCGTCCGTGTCCAAGATGTCGATCGAGATGCGGTCCACCGGCACCCCAAGCTCCTCGGCCGTAACCTGCATCAGCGTCGTGTAGGTACCCGTCCCCTGGTCGAAGATCGGCGTGCCGATCACCGCCGTGCCGTCCGGCTTCAGCGTGATGTCGGTCGTGCCCTCGCCGCCGCCGCTGCCACGGTCCGCGAACGCCATGCCTCGCCCCACGTTCTCAGGCCGTGGCGCCCTGAACTCGCCCGCCTCGACCGCCGCGTCCAGCGTCTCGATCGCCCGCACGTGCTCCAGGTGCTCGCCCCACGCCGTCTCATCGCCCTGCACCACCAGGTTCATGCGCCGGAACGCCGCCGTATCCAGGCCCAGCTGCCGCGCGATATCGTCCAGGTGGCACTCCAGCGGGAACACGCCCTGCGGGTCGCCCGGCGCGCGCATGAAGCCGCCCGGGATGTTGTTCGTGTAGACAAAGCGCGAATCGATGCGCACGTTGGGGATGCGGTACGGCCCCGCGGCCTGGTTCGCCCCGCCGATCGTCCCCAGCGGCTTGAACGCCGCGTACGCCCCCGAATCGACGACGTACTCGACGGAGTGCGCCACGATCGTCCCATCGCGCATCACGCCCGTCTTGAGCGTGGTCTGCGTGCTGTGCCGCGGGTTGCCCGCACCCAGCTCCTCGATGTAGTCACAGACGATCTTCACGGGACGCCCGGCTGCCTTCGCCAGGTAGTAGGCCACCGGCGTATTGCGCGAGTTCGCCTTACCCCCGAAGTCGCCGCCGATGTGCGTGTAGTGGAACAGCACCTTCTGTTCGTCAATCCGCGCCGACGAAGCCAGCGAGTCGCGAGTGTTGTACGGCGCCTTGCTGCAGATCCACACGTGCACGCGGCCATCCTTGTTGATATCGATGGTCACGGCCTGGGGTTCCAGGTAGCCCTGGAACATGCGCTGGGTCGTGTAGGACGCCTCGTACACCAGGTCCGCCGCTGCGAATCCCGCCTCGACATCGCCGCGTTCGAGGTGCGTCTTGTGGAAGACGTTAGACGGCGTCTCCATCTTCTGACGAAAGCCGAAGTAGGTGTTGAAGTCGGGGTGCAGGATCGGCGCGCCCGGGGCCTCCGCCTCAGCGGGCGTGAGCACGGGCGGCAGCTCCTCGTACTCAACGTCGATTAGCTCCAGCGCCCGCTCGGCGATGTCCTCATCCTCCGCGGCGACCGCTGCGACGCGCTCGCCCGCGAACCGCACCTCGTCCACGGCGATCACCGGCACGTCCTTGACGGCGCGCCCCCAGAGGCCTGCGTCTGCGATATCCCGACCCGTGATCACGGCATGCACGCCCGGCAGGGCCTTCGCCGCCGACGTGTCGATCCGGACGATGCGCGCCCTGGGATACGGGCTCTTCAGCGTCTTGCCGTGCAGCGTCCCGGGCAACGTGATATCGGCCGTGTAATGCGCCGTGCCCGTCACCTTCTCGGTTCCGTCAATCGTCCGCAGCACCGGCGTGCCGATCACCTTCATCTCCGCCATTGCTTAGTCTCCAGTTCCAGCCAGCGCCGGCCGTTCAATACCCAGGTGGGTGAGGCCGCGCTGAAATACGCGTGTTCTACCGTCGCCCAGCTTCGAGCTGTCCAGCATCTCCTTCATCTCCGCCATCGTATAGGCGGCGCGCACCGAGACCTCAAACAGGCGCCGCATCTCGCCCGAGTAGTGCCTGCCGAAAATGCGCACGTGCAGCGGGTAGGCGGGCGCCGGCGGCCGCAGGAGGTCGCGCACCAGGACCGCGCCCGCAGGCTTGGCAACCCGCGCCAGCTCGTCCAGCGTGCCCACCGGGTCGTCCAGGTGGTGCAGCACCGAGTTGCACAGCACGATATCGAAGTCGTTGTCGCCGTAAGGCAGGCGCGCAGCGCCCTGCGGCCCCAACCTGACCACCGCATACTTGACGCTTACACCGGCCGCCGCCGTTTCCTTGTGAGCCTGCTCGATCATGTTCGGCCCCGCGTCGATGCCCAGGACGCGCATCTCGGGCCAGCGTTGCGCGATCATGATCGGGATCTGCCCCGGCCCGCAGCCAAAGTCCAGCACCCGTGCACTGCCCTCCAGGCCGGCGTCGGCGATCAGCCGCCCGATGTGGTCAACGAACGTCCGGTCGATCGACTCGAGATACGACTGCGCCGCTGCCGACGCGTAGGCATCGACCTCGTCGTCCGTGTCCATGATCTCGGGCTCGGGCACCCTGCTCAGCGTGAACAACCCCACGGCGCCTAGTCTAGCTGCGCCCGCGCCGGCGGCAAGCGTCAGGAGAGACGCGCGATGATCGGCGCGAAGGCGTCCATAACGCGCGGCTGCAGACTGATGTAGCCGAGGCCGCAGCGCTCACGCCAGCCCTTCAGCTGCTCGACGATCGAATCCACGCTGCCGACCAGGTTCGCCGGGTTCTCCAGCGCCTGCTCCCGGCTCGCGCCGATCCGCGTGGCGATCTGCCCCAGGGCTCCGTGCGCGTTGTCCGTGACCTCAGCGCTGAAGCAGTTGGCGTGAATCTCGATCTCCTCGAAGCGTGAGCCGGCTGCCTCTCTCACCCAACCTGCCTTCTCCGCAAAGCCGGGGGGCGGCGGGCCGTCTGGCGTGCGCGGGTCCAGCATGGAGATGCTGACAATGTCCGCCTCTCGCGCCGCATAGGAGAGCATCCGCCGCTGTCTGCCGCCGATCAGCAGCGGGAGCTGGGCCTGCACCGGCTTCGGAAATGCCTCCAACCCTTCGACGTGGTAGTGCTTGCCGTGGAACGTTACCGTCTCGCCGGAGCAGAACACCTTGCAGATCTGCACCGCCTCCGCCAGACGCTGCATTCGCACCGGCGCCGCTTCGAACGTAAGGCCCGTCTTCTCGTAGTCCGCCGCCAGCCAGCCGGCCCCAATGCCCAGCTCGAAGCGCCCGCCGATCAGGACGTCGACCGTCGCGACCTCTTTCGCCAGTACAGCCGGGTGGCGGAAGTCGTTGTCCAGCAC
>CAZNHI010000382.1:0-3018 GCA_964572535.1 uncultured Dehalococcoidia bacterium | reverse complement strand
AACTCGCGACCCCCTCCTTGGCAAGGAGGTGCTCTACCACTGAGCTACTCCCGCGCAGTGCGAAGTGATTTTATCACGGCTCCCGCTTATAAGGTTACGTGACCCGTTCAGATTCGGAGCCATGCTTGGTGGTGCGCCCACGAAGATGGCAAGACCGACCGTTTTGACCGCGCGCTGCGCGAAGCTTAGGACGAGGCCCTACTGATATTGCACTTCGAAGACTTCGTTGATAGTTTCCTTCCTCAGGCTCAGCGTTTAGAATCTCAGCGTTTGGATAACCTATTTCGATATAGATGTTATCGAAATTAGCATCCTGGTTGCATAGAAAGACGGAGCATCTGCAATCCTGGCCACGCTGTTGTTGCCGATGTCGGGAATTGCGCCAGTAAAGGAAGAGTCATGGGCATCGAGGGACTGTTCGAGAGCTATCAGCTGAAGTCGCTGACTTTGAAGAATCGCTTCATGCTGCTGGCGATGTCGAGGTACAACTCCACGGGCGGTGTACCTAACGACGATCTGGTCGGCTTCCACAGCAGGCGCGCTGCGGCCGGCGTTTCGTTGCAGATGACCGGCGCCACGGCAATTGACCGGCCTGGCGCCAACAACCACCCGGACCTCGCGAACTTCCGGCCCGATACTTACGACGCGTGGCGACGTGTTGTCGATGCAACGCACGCTGCCGGCGGCTACCTCGGCTTGCAGATCTGGCACGCGGGTGGGCTGTTCAACGTCGCGCCTGACTGGCAGCCGGAGCCGATCGAAAGCCCGTCCGGCCTGGAAGCTCCCGGTCACGCCAAGGGCGTCGCGATGACGGAAAGCATGATCGCGGACACAATCGCCGCGTTTGCGGAGGCCGCGCGAAAGGCCATCGAAATCGGCTTCGATGCGATCGAGATTCACGGCGCGCACGGGTTTTTGATCGACGAGTTCTTCTGGCCGGCGACCAACCTCCGAACCGACCGCTGGGGCGGCAAGACAATCGCCGATAGGTCGAGGTTTGGGCTTGAAGTCACGAAGGCCGTAAGAGGCGCAATCGGCGATGACGTGCCGCTGCTGCTGAAAGTCTCGCAGTGGAAGGAGCAGGACTATGACGTCAAGCTGGCCTCCACTCCGGACGAAATCGGGCAATGGCTCACACCCTTCATCGACGCCGGCGTCGACCTGTTCGACTGCTCGCAGCGGCGGTTCTGGGAAGCGGAGTTCGAAGGCTCCGACCTCAACTTCGGGGGTTGGGTGAAGAAGGTCACGGGCCACCCCACGGTCTCGCTGGGATCCGTCGGCTTGAACAGCGAGGTTATGGAATTCTTCAACGACGGGGTTCCGGGAGAACCGGCCCCGTTGGATGAGCTGCTGAGGCGCTTCGAGCGGGGTGACTTCGATCTCGTGGGCGTTGGCCGCGCTCTGCTGGGAGACGCTGAGTGGCTCCAGAAGGTACAGCAAGGACGCACGGGTGATCTGCAGACCGTTTACGCGGCGGACGCGTTCAAAGTCGAAACCTTGATCGCCGATGCCGGAAGCACCGCCGCTTCCTAGCGACGCGGCGGCTGCAGGGGCGGGTTGCCGCGCGCGAGGATCGCCTCGGCGCGGAGGCGGGAGCGTTCGTCCCAGTCGTGATCGGTGAGGACGTAGAAGCGTTCGTTGCGGACGGCGTCGAGCAGGATATCGGCGACCTCCGCCGGCGAGATGCTGCGGGCCAGAACCTCACGCAGGATGACGCGGGCCTGTGCGCCCGGCTCCGTCGCCTCGGTCTCGCCGGCGTTGCGCAGCTCGGCGGGGCGGTTACGGCCGCCGTAGAACAGCTTTGTGTTGACGGTGCCCGGACAGAGGCAGGAGATGCCGACCTTAGCGCCCTGCTGCTTGAGCTGACCGTAGACCGCCTCTGAGTAGGCGAGGACGGCGTGCTTGGTGACGCCGTAGATGTTGCCGCCCGGCACGATGGCGGTGGCGGACGCTGTGTTGACGACGTAGGCCTCCTCGTCCTGGGCGAGCAGGATGGGCAGGAAAGTGCCGACACCGTGGACGACGCCCCAGAAGTTGACGCCGAAGGTCCACTGCCAGTCGCGCGGCGTCGCTTCCCAGATGGCGCCGAGAAAGCCATCGACCCCCGCGTTATTGCAGACGACGTGCACCTTGCCGTAGGCGTCGAGAGTGCGCTGGGCGAGCGCCTGCACGGACTCGAGTTTCGAGACATCGGTGACGACGCCGGTGACGTCGTGTCCGGCTGCGCGCATTTCGGCGACGGCCACATCGAGGGCGGGCGCTTCGATGTCGGAGAGGACAACCTTCATGCCCTCGGCGGCAAAGCGGTCCGCGAATGCGCGTCCCATGCCGCTGGCGGCTCCCGTGACGACCGCGACCTTGCCGGCGAAATCTCTCATGACCCCTCCTCCCTTCCCCGTCCCCTGGAAATGGGGAACAAGGAACCAGGGTGATTCTAGCTGTGTCGCGACTGTGACGGGCTTGCAACAAAACCTCAAGCGGCGTGAAATGCAGTGGACCCGGATAGCGATGGGTTTGATACACGGATGCCCCCGCCTCGTTTGAATACGTAGAGACGCAGCAACCTCCAGGGATGGAGGGCGCCGGCCGAAGGAATCGGCCGGTACGCGGAGGCAAGGATGGCCCACTCACCGTCGTTCAATTTCCGTCCTTCAGCCCGATACGCAAGCGAGCGGCGATGGCTGGTCGTCCTGGCGGCGCTGGGTGTTTTCACGTATTACATTGCCAGTGGCAACTTCGCCTTCGTGCGGCCCCAGGCTTCGGATTCGGCGCAGGGCGCCTTCGCGGAGACGAGTTCGCTGCGTATCGAGCAGACGGGGCTGGTCCAGACGGCAAACGCCGCAATCGAAGCGGTTGTCCCGTCCGTCCTTCCCGAGAAGGACGCGCTGAGCGCCGAGACTTCATCGGCGGTCGTGGCGGTAGAGACGGGGCAGCAGCAAGTCGCGGCCCCCGCGGTGGTGCAGAACCCGAGCGCGCCGGCCGTCACGACGACGCAGCCCCTGGTCAGCGCACCGCCTG
>CAZNHI010000381.1:0-3022 GCA_964572535.1 uncultured Dehalococcoidia bacterium | reverse complement strand
ACCGACGACAACGGCTACTACGAGTTCCTCACCGTGCGTCCCGTCCCCTACCCCGTGCCCGTCGACGGCCCCGTCGGCGACATGATGCGCGCCACCAGCCGGCACCCCATGCGCGCCGCGCACATCCACTTCGTCGTCAACGCGCGCGGCCACTACCCGGTACAAACCCACGTCTTCGACTCTGAGTCCGATTACCTGGACTCCGACGCCGTCTTCGGCGTCCGTGACTCGCTCATCCTCAAGTTCAAAGACAACGGTGACGGCACCCTCTCAACCACCTTCGACATCACCCTGACGCCGTCCAGCTAACCGCCACGCTCCCCTCTCCACGTTGTGGAGAGGGGTTGGGGGAGAGGTTTAGCACCACACAACAAAAGGGGAGGCCTCAACAGCCTCCCCTTTTCTCATGCTTGGCCGGGCGGATAACGGGTCGCCCGGCCTTTGGCGGATGAAAGGACTCTGCGTCCCTCCACCCTAGAAGACGCCACAGCGCCCCGTTTGGTTCCCCCGGCTTGCGAAACAGCCCCTTCCGGTCTACATTCGCGTACACGAGACGGCCCAGGAGTTCTACCGGAGGTCCCACCATGACAACCGCCACCTACAGCCTGCAGGCCTTCGTCAAGGACGCCCGCGAGATCATCGATAGGCGCGTCTCCGAGGAGAAAACACTGGCGCTGCTCGCCTCCCCGTTAGAGCGCATCATCGCCCGCCAGGACTGCCTCGCAGAGGCCGCGCCGGACGGCAACCCGGACCCCGAAAAGGGCTTCACCATCTATCGCGCCGACGACCTCAGCATCATATGCGTCGTCTGGCAGCCCGCCGCCGGCACCCCGATTCACAACCACAACGGCTGGGCCATGGAAGGTATCGTCTCCGGCTTGGAGCGCAACCGGAACTACGCCCGCCTCGATGACGCCTCACAGCCCTGGCGCGCCCGCCTCGAAGAGGTCGAACCCAGCATCGTCAAGACCGGCGAGACCACCTGCCTCGACCTGCCGCCCAACGACATCCATGCCGTCGAGATCCCCGCCGGCAAGACTCTCGCCATTCACGTCTACGGTAACGACCTCGCCAAGCAGTGGCGCTACCAGTTCGACATCGAGTCCGGAGAGGTCAAGCCCTTCCGCAGCGGCATGCGCCTCCCCGCCGACAAGCCTGCGCAATAAGCAAGACTGGGTGCAGGGCGTAGCGACCTGCCGGGACGAGGGGGGGTGTCCCCTGACTCTCCTCTTTCAGGAGCGTGGGAGCAGGTGCAGGGGCGCAGCTCCCTGCCGGGGGCGTTGGGGGTGTCCCCCACACTCTCCTTTATCAAAACGGGAGCGCAGCAGCGCGAGAGCGATGCGGAGCGGCAACGCAGTCAGATAGAGGTTCCTCATGTCCACTAGCTTCGACCCGCGGGCCGTCAAGGCCATGGTCTTCGATACATTCGGCACCGTCGTCGACTGGCGCGGCAGCATCATCGCCGAGGGCGAGTCCTACTGGAAAGCGCAGAAGGGCATCGACATCGACTGGCCAGCCTTCGCCGACGCCTGGCGCGGCAAGTACGGCCCCTCCATGAACAAGGTCCGCACCGGCGAAATCCCCTGGACCCGCCTGGACGACCTGCACCGCATGGCCCTGGACCTCAACCTCGCCGAGTTCGGCGTCACCAACCTCAGCGAGGCCGACAAGCAGCACCTCAACTTCGTCTGGCACCGCCTCAGCGCCTGGCCGGACGCCCCCTCCGGCCTCACCCGGCTCAAGAGCCGCTACGTCATCGCGCCGCTCTCTAACGGCAACCTCTCGCTGCTTACGGAGATGGCGAAGTTCGCTGGCCTGCCCTGGGACGCCATCCTCGGCTGCGACCTCTTCCAGCACTACAAGCCCGACCCGGAGACCTACCTCGGCGCCGCCGCCATCCTCGGCCTCGAACCCTCGCAGGTCATGATGACCGCCGCCCACACCAACGACCTCGAAGCCGCGCGCAAGCTCGGCCTGCGCACCGCCTACGTCCACCGCCCGAACGAGTCCGGCCCCGGCCGCGAGCGCGCAAGGCCCGCCCAGGGCGACTTCGACGTAGTAGCAGACGACTTCCGAGACATGGCCACGAAACTAGGGCTCTAACCCCCTCGTAACTGCATGCCTTCAGGCCTGCCCGTCTGACGTCCCAAAAGACGTAGCCGAGGCTTTCCAGCCTCGGCGTCATGCGCGTGAAAACCCTGACTTAGAACCGGATCACAATGATCTGGTCCACCGCCGACTCCGCGCCCCACACCTCGCCCTCGCGCCCCAGCAGCTGCCTCACGCTGCCGTTGCTGTGCGGCAACGCAAACGTCTCGAACTGCTCCGTCTCCGGGTCGAAGCGCTGGATCGCGTTGCCCCCGAAGTCCGTTAGCCACACGTCGTCCTGCTCGTCCACGTACACCGCATACGCCTGTGGCCGCGACCCCGGCAGCTTCCACTCCCGCCACGCGTTCGCCGCGGGGTCGTACATTCCCACCTGTCCGGCGTCCCACTCGCTCACCCAGACCCGGCCTTTCGAGTCCGACCACACCCGCCGCGAGCCCTGGCCCGCCGTAGGCGGCTTCAACACGGTCGCCTCGCCCGTCTCCGGATCGATGCGTCCCACGTAGCTGCCCGCAAGCGACGCGTAATACACCGTCCCATCCGGAGTCACCGTGATTCCATACGGCCCGCGACCGTTCGGCGCCGCCCACACGCGCATCTCGCCGGTCGCCGGGTCCAGCCGTCCGTAGACACCATTCTGTCCCGTGAACCAGATGCGGCCCTTGTTGTCGAACGCCGCGGTGTTCAGGTTGGCGTTGGCACGGTCAGACGGTAGCCGGTAGACCTTGACCTCGAACGTCTTCGGGTCCACGCGTACGATCGCGTTCTGGCCGCCGTCCGTAACCCACGGCGCCCCATCCGGCCCCACTATCACCCCATGCGGCGCCGATCCCGTCCCCAGCGCTACTTCTTTGACCTCTCCCGTCTTCGGGTCCAGCCAGCCCAGTTCGCCGGAGCCCTGCGCCGTGTACCAGAC
>CAZNHI010000380.1:0-3043 GCA_964572535.1 uncultured Dehalococcoidia bacterium | reverse complement strand
CCAGCCGCGGGCTCTGACCGACAGCTACACCTGGCCACACGACGCGGCAGGACGGTCGGGCGCGGTACCGTCCAACCCATGCCGCCACGCCGATGCCGGTACGTCTCGATCACCGGCACCGGACCGGCCCTCGGGAAGACAACACTTGCCGCCGCGCTGGCCCCGACGATGCCGAGCTGGCGGTTCTTCGCCGAGGACGACACCGTGTTCGATCTCCAGGAGTTCGCTGAGGTTGCCGCGTGGTTCCGACAGAGACGCTCACCCCCGCGGCCCTGCTGGAAGCCTCGTACGAGGCCGTGGCCGTCACGGTGCCTGCGGGCGGCGGCGCCTTGCTCGACTGGTCGATCGTCGACCTTGCTGAGGACCTGGACTGGGCCGCGGCGTCCGAAACCGACCTACACGCGCACTCGCGGCGCCGTCAAACGGAATTTACTGGGCGCCCTTCAGTCGCAGCAGGACAAACTCGCTCACCGTAAGCGCCAAGTGCCGCAACAGCCGCGCTTGCTCGCTCCTAGCCATGTACGGATGACCGCCGGTCTCGCTTAGGAGGCCGTAGATTGCCGAAATCGCCTCCTTCTCCTTTCGCTCGAGAAGGGAGGCGCTCTCCAAGTAGTCACGGACACGGACCGGCTTTGCCAGGGTGTCAGGGCCGAGCTGCTCGGCTCTTGCCTTTGAGTGCTTGGCCGCGACCGCACTCAATACAGCCTCCATGAATTTCCGTGAGTTGCCAATGGAATCGTCCCACCGCTCCGCAATGTAATGCTCCTCCGAGAGTCGCAAGTGGTGGAATGTCGTCTCCGCGTCGGCTAGGCCGAGAGCATTCCAGAGTCGCTCAAGCGCACCGACCTGCTCGGTTACGTCGAGAGCGTCGTGCTCGGAGGGCACAAGTCCGCCACCATGCCATGCGTACCCGTCGAGTTCCAACCGACTTCGCAAGGCGGAGGCGGCTGGCGCCAGTTTGGACCTGTCCTTCCCGGCCTCGTAGTTAAGTAGCGCTGCGGCAATTGCCGCTAGGTACTGTTGGCCGAGTCGCTCGCGTTGCTGCCAGGTCCACTCCTTAGTGGCGGGAGCCTGTGACTCGCCTGTGTGTAGCTTCATCACGAACTCTTTTAGGCGCCTGGTTGAGCTCGTTGAACACGCCTTCTCAGCAAGGTTGCAGAGCCACGCGGGAAAGCCGTTGTCGTATAAGAAGTCGTATACCTTCTTCGGGTCGCTCGAGTAGTGCCCCTTCCCGTACGGATTCGAGAAGTACCGCTGGAAGTTGTCTGCGAACAGTTCAGCGATGAGCCGCGCGGTCTCCCGACTGATCATCTGGCCAGGATAGGCCCAGGCAGCGACGGCGCCGAAGTCCTATCGAATTCGGAGGGCCGTCCGGACTAGCGGTCTTGGAGCTAAGCAGCGAGCACTCGCCTCGCCGGCCGCATTCGTAGCGCGCGCTACGGCGAGTGATCGTCTGCCTCAGCGACGAGTTATGCCGGCGCGGGAGTGTCACCGATGTGCTCCGGTAGCTCAAGAATCTTTCCGTCACGCTCTAAACTATGGAGTTCTTCAATGCCTTCGAGAGCGAGCTCTGCAACCATCCTGCGTTTGCGAAGGTACCTGGGCGGCTCAAGCGGCACGCCCGGGAAGTCCCGTTGAAGCTCAAGGTATTGGCGAACAATCTCCAGGTCGCCCCTGGTTCGTTCCTGTCGATTCCGGTACCAGAAGTCGCGTATCAGCTCTCGGAACTGCTCGACGATGCCTCCGAGGCCTTCGAGACTGAACCAGCCGGGCGATGCCATGCGTACGGATTGGACCGTAAGCTGCGCGTTCGCTGAGACGTAAAAGTCGATGTGACGGAAGATCTCTAGTTGGTCAGGCACGTCAGCGAGCAGATCCGGCCACCGGATGACACGCAACAGCGCTTGCGGATCATCAACCGCATGCCATTGCATGCTCGTCTCAAGGCGCTGTCGTTCAAGGTCAGACGTCACATGCGAAGACAGCAAGGCATTGTAAACAGCAGTGGTTCCACCAACGAGACGTAGTACATCGCGCGCGGTCCATACTCCATCGGTCCGGAACAGAATCGGCGCTCGGTCGCTCATGGCAAGAACATACAGAGCCGGCCAACATGACTCGTATCTCTACTGCCTCCTCGCCAGGATAACGTGCAGCTACGAGACCGCTAGAGGAACGCTGGGCGGCCGCGACGCGGACGAGCCATCGTCGCTCTGCCCCTGGACCGCCCCGCGCCGTACGCGGTAGCTTGGCGGTCCGACACGAGACGAGGAGGTGGCGCCATGCAGATCCCGGCCACGCCTACGCTCTCGTGCCGGAACCGGTCCGCGCTCGCCTGACGCGTCGACCTCCGAGATGCACATAGGCTCGGCATGATGAGCGCGCTGGAGACCTTCCTGGCCGGCCGCGCCCACGGCGCCGAGAACACCGGCGTGTGGGGCACGCAGGAGCTGGTCTACCGGTCCTACCTCTGCGACGAGCTGCCCCCGCTGGAGCAGATCTCGTCGGTCCGGGCGGTCCTGCTGGCCGAAGACGGGCTGGTGGTCATGCACAACGTGAACGACAGCCACCCGGTCCCGGGCGGACGCCTGGAACCGGGCGAGACGCTGCTCGACGCCCTGCACCGCGAGATCGCCGAGGAGACGGGCTGCACGATCGGGGAACCGGTCCTGCTGGGGTTCATCCACTTCGAGCACCGCAGCCCATGCCCGGACGGCTACCCATACCCCTATCCGCACTTCCTGCAGGTGGTGTACGCGGCGCGCGTCCGCACGCTCGGCAAAGGCCCGACCGTCGACGACGATTGGGAGAAGGGCATGGAGGTCGCGCCGGTGGACGGCCTCGACGGCTTCGGGTTCGACCCCGTCCACGCCTGCTTAATCCCGGCGGCGCTGCGCGCTCTCGGCGAGCCGTGACGCCCGGGTTCGTCGAGGCCCACTGGCCGCTGACCGCCGTCCGGTTGGGTCCCGCCTACGTCAGCTACCCGACACGGTCGGTGATCCGAATCGACGCGCGCGAAGGAACGTTCGCGGCGAAGGTCGAC
>CAZNHI010000379.1:0-3057 GCA_964572535.1 uncultured Dehalococcoidia bacterium | reverse complement strand
TCACCCACCTGAGCCGGCAGGTGAAGACGGTGGCCGACCGGCAGGTGCTGCAGACGGCTTCCATCTTCGGCGGTGAAGCCAAACCGCTCCCGTACCTACTCGCCCAGATGAACCTGTTGCTCCATGGCCTCGATGCTCCGAACATCGACCCGGGGAACTCGCTCCGCTTCCGGCTAACCGAGATAGGCGAGAAGGACCGGGTGGACATCGTCTTGACCAACCCACCGTTCGGCGGGCAAGAGGAGAAGGGGGTGCAGGCGAACTTCCCCGAGGATCGGCAGACATCGGAGACCGCGCTCCTCTTTCTGCAGCTCATCATGCGGCGTCTGCACCGGGCACCTACCGCTGCGGGGCGGCCTGCCCGGGCGGCTGTCGTCGTCCCCAATGGCACCCTCTTCGGGGATGGAGTGTGCGCCCGCATCAAGAAGGACCTGCTGAAGGACTTCAACCTGCACACTATCGTGCGGCTGCCGAACGGTGTGTTCGCGCCCTACACCAGCATCCCCACCAACCTGCTGTTCTTCGACCGCTCCGGGCCGACGAAAGAGGTCTGGTACTACGAGCACCCCTTACCGGAGGGCCGTAAGAACTACACGAAGACCCGGCCGCTTCAGTTCGACGAGTTCCAGCCCTGCGTGGAGTGGTGGAGTAATCGCGTCGAGAACGAGCGGGCCTGGAAGGTGCCGGTCGAAGAGCTTGTGGCCGCCAACTACAATCTTGACCGCAAGAACCCCAATGGTGCCACCGACTTCGAACACCTGCCTCCCGAGCAGCTGGTCGAGAGCATCCTGGCCAAAGAGCAGCGCATCATGGAGCTGCTGTCGGAGGTCAGGACGATGTTGGCGGAGCGGCCGTGAGTAGTGGCACGACTGAGGTGAGGTTCGGCGACGTGATGAAGCCGAACCGCCGCCCGTACACTCTTGGGCCGACTGAGGACGCTAACCTGGTTGGCATGCGTCTCTACGGCGGCGGGCCGTTCCATCGAGAGCTGAAGCCTGCGCTCAACATCGCCAAGAAGAGTCACTTCGTGATTAGAAGCGGCGATGTCATCTACAACAAGCTGTTCGCGTGGAAGGGTACATTCGGAATCGTTCCACCCGAGTTCGACGGCATGTTCGTGTCAGACAAGTTCCCTACCTATGAACTGGACCGCAATAGGGTGAATGACAGGTACCTGCTGTGGTTCTTCCGGCAGCCGGGGGTCTGGGAGCAAGCACGAATGATGTCCATTGGTTCTGCGGCGTTGTCGAAGTTGACTCTCAACCCGCCGAAGTTCTTGGAGCTGCGGCTACCACTGCCCCCCTTGGCCGAGCAGCAGCGCATCGTGGCGCGGATCGAGGACGTGGCGGAGAAAGTCAACGCAGCCCAACGTCTCCTTCGAGAGTCGCGGCGTATGCTGAGAATCGCACACGCCAAGGCTGTCCTAGCGGTGTTTGACGGTCATGAGTGTGACCATCGAACAGTCGGCGATTGCTTCAGAGTCACCACCGGGGGAACGCCGTCAAGGTCGAATGCGGCGTACTGGGACGGTGATGTCCCCTGGGTCAGCTCGGGTGAAGTGGCTTTCAGCAAGATTGCTCGTACGCGAGAGAAGATTACCGAGCTTGGTGTCGCGAACAGCAATGCGAAGCTGAACCCTGAAGGAACTGTGCTGGTTGCCATGATTGGCCAGGGAAAAACGCGGGGCCAGTGTGCTGTGCTTGCGTGTCGTGCGGCGACCAACCAAAACGTTGCCAGCATCCACGTTCCCGAGACTGATCACGTATCGGACTATGTCTACTGGTGGTTTCGCGCCAACTACGAGCGCAGCCGTGAGTTGGAAACCGGAACGGCCCAACCTGCTCTTAGCGCTGGCAGGGTGAAAGCCATGAGAATTCCCCTACCGGCCCGTAGTGAACAGCTGAAGGCCATAGGCAGGCTGGAGTCCCTACAGGCCACACACGACGCTATTGAGCTGGATCGCTCTGCGGCAGAAGTTGAACTCGACGCCCTGCTCCCCGCCGTACTCGACCGCGCCTTCAAGGGGGAGCCGTAGGTCATGCAAACGCTCGTAGCCGGGAGGACAACGCGCTACGCTCGCTACGCTGATGTGTCAGTATCGAACTCGACCGAGTGAGGCGGACAGAGACGGATAGCGGAATCGGCAAGGAGAGACAACTGCAAAGGCTCAGGTTGCTCCAGCGTCTCTATGGGGCTACGGACGGCAATCGACACAGCCTTATCAATATCTGGAGTGGGTGACTCGGAAGGGCTCTCATGCGAAGAGACTGACTTGCTGTGCAGTGCCTTGTTGGCGAAGGACTTGCTGAATGGGAGGGACAGTGATGGCGCGAGAGCACCTTAAGTTCGACGAGATCGGCTACTGGTCTGAGGTCAAGCTGGACATTATCAGCGAGTATGCCACGGCCTATTCGACCATCCTCAGCGCTGAGGATTATCGGTACATCCATCATGCCTACATCGATGGCTTTGCCGGGAGCGGCGTTTGCCTCTCCAAGACTTCCGGCACGTTGGTCCTCGGCAGCCCCTTGAACGCTCTTGTCGTGCAGCCTCCGTTTGAGCGTTATTTCTTTATGGACTTGGATCGCGACAGGGTCGCTCAACTTCGTGCTCTTGTGGCCGCGGGCTTTCCGTCCGACCTAGCATCTAAGGTGACCGTGGACCACGGCGACTGCAACACGCTATTGCTGGAGAAGTTCTTTCCTCATGTTCGCTATGAGGATTACTGGCGTGCCCTCTGCGTGCTCGACCCGTACGGCCTGGATCTGGACTGGGAAGTGCTGAGAACGGCCGGTAAGATGAAGAGCGTGGATATCTTCCTCAACTTCCCGACGATGGCCATGAACCGTCAGGCCTTTTGGGCTGACCCCGCAGGGGTATCCGACGAATCGTTGCGGAGAATGACTTCCTTCTGGGGCGATGAATCCTGGCGACAGGCCGCGTATGAGTCCCGGCAGAATCTCTTCGGCGACGAGGACCTGGTCAAGAAGGGTAATGAGCAGCCGGCGTTCCGCAGCTAATCCCCGTCTAGTCTGCACCTGAACGAAAAGTCCCTGC
>CAZNHI010000378.1:0-3070 GCA_964572535.1 uncultured Dehalococcoidia bacterium | reverse complement strand
GGTCAAGCTGCGCGCCCCCGAGCCCAGCGAGGCGCCGGCCGGCCCGCGCGCGGATGACTGGCAGGGCGTCGACCGCGACCTCTTTGAGGCGATGAGGGCGCTGCGCCGTGAGATCGCCGAGGAGCGCTCGGTTGCCTCCTTCGTGATCTTCAGCGACGCTACCTTGCGCGACCTCGCCCGTCAGCGGCCTGTTACGGTGGCGGCGTTGCTTAACATAAAGGGGGTGGGCGAACGCAAGCAGGCCGACTTCGGACAACGCTTCGTCGACCTCATCGCCGCCTACTGCCGCGAGCACCGGCTCCCGTCGCAGTCGCAGGCCAGGACCGCCCCGCCTTCGACCGCGCCGTCATCTCGCGCCGACGCCTTCCGCCTATTCGACGAGGGACACTCTATCGACCGGGTCGCTGCTGATACCGGACGCACCCGCGGCACAATCGCCGGCTACCTCGAGGAGTACGTGGACGAACGCCGCCCCGAGTCCGTCGGCCCGTGGGTCGCCGCTGCCCTCTACGACCGGATTAAGACCACCGCCGTCCGGCTGCAAGGCCACCTCCTCAAACCCGTCTTTGAAGCCCTCAACCAGGAAGTCTCCTACGACGAGATCCGCATCGTCATGAAGCACGCTGGGTTGCGCTAACCAGCGTTGCTATACTCAGCGCATGCCTATAGCTCTTCACGATCTGCGCGCCGGTGTTGATGTCTTTAGCCGCGATGGACACAAGCTCGGTTCGCTGCACAGGATGGTGCTCAAGCGTTCTGACCTGACGCTCACCCAGGTCGTCGTCGATATCGGCTTTCTGCGCTCCGGACACCACCTCTGGGAGGGCGGCTTCGGCCTCGACTACGACCGCGTCGTCCCGGTCGAGCAAGTGCACGCTGTGTCGGACAAGCGCGTCGAACTTCGACTCACGGCCGCCGAGTTCAAGGACATGCCTGAGTACACACTGGAGCAATACGAGGGACCGCACGATCTCACGCCCGATCAGTTCGATATCTCCGACGTCGTCGTACGGGCCCAACAACTCGCCGGCTTCCTCGGCAGTACCAGCACGATCTGGCTCGCCGAGAGGCTGAACAAACCCCTCGATAGCATCGACATCAAGGAAGGCACGGCAGTCTGGCGCACGGAGCCTCACGAGAAGCTAGGCGACATAATGAGGTTGCTGCTAGATAACGGACGCCTGCGGGCTTTCGTGATCCGGCGCGGCTTCCTCTTCCACCACGACGTGATCTTGCCCGTGCGTTACGTGAGTGAGTTCTTCGACGACCTCGTCCACGTCGACATCCCCGACAAAGTGCTCGCCCAGCTACGGGAGTACAAAGAGACCGAATCCGCCTGACGCCTCATACCTCGTGTTTTAAGGCCGGGCAATCTTCAGATTCGCCCACCGGCTACAATCGAAGGCATGGACGAACACGCCCTACGCGTCCTTGAGTTCGACAAGGTCCTTGCGCGCCTGTCTCACCTGACGTCCTTCTCGGCAGGCCAGGAACTCGCGCTGGAGCTGCGGCCCTCCCCGTCATACGAAGAGGCCCTGGAGCGTCAACGCACGCTCGCCGAGGCGCTGCGCCTGCGCGAAATGCACATCCCGCTGACCCTGGCCGGCGCCGTCGATGTGCGCCATGTCCTCGGAAAGGCGGCGCTCGGCGGCCAGCTGGACGGCCAGGAGCTACTTGCCGTGGCTGCCACCCAGCGGGTATCCCAGCAGGCCGCCAAGACGCTGACCCGCTTCGCCCCGACTCTGCCTCGTCTCGGCTACCTAGGCTCGCGTTTCGTAGACAAGCCTGACGTCGTCGACGAGATCGCCTCCTCCATCGACGCCCGCGGCGACGTCGTCGATTCCGCCAGCACCGCGCTTGGCGTTGTCCGGCGCGATATCAAGGTCTCCCACGACCGTCTCCTGTCGCGGCTGCAGGAGTTCCTCGCCTCGCACTCCGGCCGCCTCGCCGCCCAGGAGTCTATCGTCACGCTGCGCGACGGCCGCTACGTCGTTCCGATCAAGGCCGACTTCCGCGGCGAAGTGCGCGGCATTGTCCACGATGTCTCTTCCAGCGGCGCGACGTTGTTCATGGAACCGCTGGCGGTCGTCGACCTCGCCAACACCTGGCGCGAGCTGCAGATCGAAGAGCGCCGCGAGGTTGAGCGCATCCTGCGACGCCTCAGCGCCCTGGCCGGCGACGCCGCCGAAGACATCTCTGCCAACGTCGAATGCCTCGCGGAACTCGACCTCGTCCTCGCGGCCACACACCTTGCCGAGGAGCTGACCGCTCCCGGCACAACCGTACTGCCCTCACCCGGCCCCGAAGCCGACCCAGCGACCTGGCTGACGCGCGCTCCCTCGGTCCTCAACCTCGTCGAAGCGCGCCATCCGCTCCTGGCCACCCCGGTGCCGATCACCCTGCGCGCCGGCGGCGATGAGCGCGTCCTCCTGATCACCGGCCCCAACACCGGCGGTAAGACGGTCGCGCTCAAGACGGTCGGGTTGCTCTGTCTCATGGCGCAGTCCGGCCTGCCCGTCCCCGCCGGCGTTGGCAGCCACCTGCCGGTCTTCGAAGAGGTGCTGGCAGACATCGGCGATGAGCAGAGCATCGAGCAGTCGCTCTCGACCTTCAGCGGTCACCTGCGCAACGTCATCGCCGTGCTGGAGCGCGCCGGGCCCCGCTCGCTTGTCCTCCTGGACGAGCTGGCCGCGGGCACCGACCCCGCGGAGGGCGCAGCACTGGCGCGCGCCCTCCTGCAGGACCTGCTCGAAAAGGGCGCCCTCACCGTCGCGACCACCCATCACGGCGAGCTAAAGCTGTTCGCGCACTCTACGCCCGGCATCGTCAACGCTGCGGTGGAATTCGATTCCGCCACGCTGGCGCCTACATACCGCGTCGTCATGGGTGTCCCGGGACGCAGCAATGCCCTCGCCATTGCCGCGCGCCTCGGCCTGCCGGAGTCGATCCTGCGCGCCGCACAGGAGTCGCTAGCTCCGGAAGACGTCGCCATGGACTCACTGCTGGCCGAGCTGAACGCCGAGCGTGAAGCCGCCGCCGTCGCCCGCCGCGCCGAGGAGCAGGCCCATCG
>CAZNHI010000377.1:0-3071 GCA_964572535.1 uncultured Dehalococcoidia bacterium | reverse complement strand
CAACGCCCCGACGATCACCGCGCCGCCTGCAGCCTTTGCAGCCGCGCCCCACGACAGCCAGCCGAAACCCAGCGCCCAGCGACGCGCTGGCCGCCACGAAGCCGCCGCCTCACGGCTCTCCACACCCAGCTTCGAGAGAATCTCAGAGACGTGGTACTTCACCCCGTCTCGACTGATCCCCAAGCGCCCTGCGATCTCCGGGTTGCTCAGCCCCTGGCGCAGCAACGCCAGCACCTCGCCCTCGCGCGGCGTCAGCAGGCCCGGATACGGCGGGCGCCCTCGTCTTGCCATAACCGCAGTCTACCGACGCCGGCGCAGATTTACCCTACCCAGCCCCTACGGACCAGCCTCTACCTACCCCACAACCGCTTCGTGGCAATCGCCGCCCCGTCAGACATCGCCTTGAACTTCGCCCACATGATCGATGGGTGCGCCACCCGGCTCAGCCCGCAGTCCGTGCCGCCGATCACGTTCTCCTTGCCCACCACGCTGGCGTAGCGCTCAAACCGCTGCGCCAGGGCCTCCGGGTGGTCGACGAACTCGCGCGCGCAGTGGCCCAGGATACCCGGCATCAGGATCTTGCCATCCGGCAGAGGGTGGTCCTTGAACACCACCCACTCGTGCTCGTGCTGCGGGTTCGCCGCCTCAATCGAGTAGCACTGCGCCTTGACCTTGTAGACCAGGTCGATGATCTCAGCCAGCGGTATGTCCTGCGTGTGCGGGTGATGGAAGCTACCCCAGCACATGTGCAGCCGCACCTGCTCCTCCGGAATATCGCGAATCGAGTGGTTCGTCGCCTCGATGCGCACCTCCAGGAACTTGCGGTACTCCGCCACCGACATGTCCGCGTGGATCATGTAGCCGTCCGGCAGGCCCGGGTCGTCCAGCTGCACGATCAGCCCCGCGTCGGCGATCATCTTGTACTCCTCGTGCATCGCGTCCGCGATCGCGAAGACCATCTCTTCTTCCGTCTTGTAGTGGTCGTTGCGCAACCAGTGCTCGATCGTCCCCGGCGCCAGCGCGCTGAGGAACCCCTCTTCAACCTTCGCGCCCTGCAGCGCCGCCTTCAGGTAGTCGATGTCCCGCTGCGTGTCGGCCTGCCCCACGTACGTCAACGGTCCGGCGGCGTACACGGCGGTGCGCGCGAAGCCGCCTGCCCCGCCGAATTGCGCCCGCGACGCTTCGAAGTACTCGGGGAAGAAGACCTCTTCCCGCGCCGTAATCGACTGGTTGCCCGCCCTCTCGTTCTCACTCAGGGGCCGGATCTCGATGCCGCCCAGCCGCGATCGGGCGTATGTCATCCAGCCCAGGCCCAGCCCCTTCGTGTACTCGCCATCGTTGACGATGTCGACGCCGTTCTCCTGCTGCAGGCGTACCACGTCCCTGACGCCTTGTTTCACCTTGTCAGCCAGATTCACCCCCGGCGGTTCGCCGAATGGCAGGCCTTTCGTCAACTCGATCATCTCCGGCGTGCCGTGCAGGCTCCCCGCGTGGCTGGTCAGCAGGCGATCCGTACTGCGTTTCATCTCGTGTCTCCTTGTTTCGTGCCTATCGTCAGCATTCGTTGGGGCGCAGCGCGAAGAAGGTTCCTTGTGCGCCCCTTCAGCGGGGGTTTGGGGGTGTCCCCCATGTTCAATACAAGGCGACGTAATGCTGATACCGCCGCCCAAGCCTGTCAATCGCCGCCCGCCCCTCAAGTCACCTCCATCGAATACCCCTGACCCGCCCCGCCTCTGGCATTACGCCCTCCCGCGCACTACGATCCCCAGCGTCCCCCGCGACGTGAGTACAGAGCACACAGTGCAGAGCGCAGAAATCTCGTGATCCTCGCTGCACTCTGAACTCTGCCCTCTGCACTTCCCCACCGAGGAGCCACCATGCCCAGCGCCCAGATCAACGGCATCCAGATCAACTACGAAACCCACGGCTCCGGCCCGCCCCTGCTCATGCTCGCCCCCGGCGGCTTCGACTCCACCATCGATAAGTTCCGCGCCGCCGGCGTCTGGTCCAAGATGGACACCTTCGGCGTACTCGGCCAGCACTACACCTGCATCGCCTACGACCGCCGCGAGGCCGGCGCCTCCGGCGGCCGCGTCGAACCCCTGAGCTGGGGCCTCTACGCCGACGAAGCCGCCGGCCTGCTCGACCACCTCAACATCGAGGACGCCTTCGTCCTCGGCGGCTGCATGGGCTGCTCCGTCGGTATCGCCTTCGGCGCCCGCCACCCGGAGCGCACGAAGGGCCTGCTGCTGCACTGGCCCGTCGGCGGCTACAACTGGAAGGTCACCGCCCGCGGCCGCTTCCAGCAGCACCGCGACTTCGTAGCCGAGAAAGGCCTCCAGGCCGTCGTAGACATCGCCCACGAGAAGCCCGGCTTCTGGGCCGAACCTAAGGGCGGCCTCTGGTCCGCGGTCCTTGCCCACGACGACACCTTCGCCAGGCAGTTCGTCGCCCAGGACGCGGACCGCTACATGGCGATCAGCGACGTCAGCGCCCGCACCCTCTTCGACCGCGACACCGCTCCCGGCTGCGAGCCCGAAGAGCTACGCGCGATGAAGCTCCCTGCCCTGATCATCCCCGGCGACGACCCCGCCCACGCCACCTCAGCCGCCCACTACCTGCGCGAGTGCCTGCCGCAGCAGGAGTTCTGGAATATCGCGGTCGCAGACCAGGACGCGGAGACAATCGCCAAAGGCCTGATCGATTTCGGCAAGTCACACAGCTAGGGCCACGACGACGCTAAGCGGGAGTCGAGAGGGCGCAGCACCTCTCGCGGGGCCCCTGGGGGTGTCTCCCCAGTTCTCACTCTCAAACCCCAGCGGAGCAGACCGAGAGGGATGCGCAGCGGCCAACGGCCTGAGTGCGGCCCACCTGAAGCAAGGAGAACCCAGATGACCATCCGAGCCGTAGTAGTCGACCCCAACGCCCCGGCGCACCTGACCATCGGCAGCGTCGATGACCCGCAGCCCCGCGCCGACGAGGCGCTGATCCGCGTCCACGCCATCTCTCTCAACCGCGGCGAAGTGCGCGGCGCCCAGGCCGCCAGGCCCGGAGCCCGCCCCGGCTGGGAC
>CAZNHI010000376.1:0-3090 GCA_964572535.1 uncultured Dehalococcoidia bacterium | reverse complement strand
CTTCGCACCAGCGCAGGTACATGCGCAGCAGCATCTCGGCCCAGTCCTGAGACTCAGTGCCGCCGGCGCCCGCGTGGATCGCCAGAATCGCGTTGCGCGTGTCGTACGGGCCATTGAACGAGAGCTGAAACTCGAGCGTGTCTAGCTCGACTGCCAGCGCCAGCGTCTCTTCCTCGACGTGGGTGCTGATCTCGGCATCGGGCTCGGCCTCCGCCAGGTCGGCCAGCTCGATAGCCTCCTGCACGCGCTTTTCCAGGTTGCGCCAGATACTGACGCTCTCGCTGGACTGGGCAAGACGGCGCATCGCGTTCTGCGCCGCGACGTTGTCGGACCAGAAGTCAGGCTTCTGCGTCTCGGCTTCGATCTCTGTGGCTTCTGCTTCTAGCCTGGGGATCTCAAAGACGCACCATGGCGTCGGAGATTCGTTGGGCGAGGGCGGAGAGACGTTCGTCCACGTGACTACCTTTCGCAATCATTGTAGCAAGCCTCCCCTCTTCCCAGCGCAGCCCCGAAAAACGTGGCTGCAGTCCTTCAGGCCTGCGAAACCCTCATCCCGGCCTCCAGACTCCCAGACGCTGCTATCATCGAACGCAAGTTGCTAACCCCAGCGTCTCTGCTCAGAAGCCTCGTCCTGCTCACCACGCTCGTCCTCCTGCCGGGCTGCGGCATCGACTTCAGCGAGTCAGACCGCGGCAACGACCTGTTCAAGGGCATGATCCTGAGCGGCGACCCCTTCGTTAACCGCGAGCTCATCGTCTCCCTGGACGTGACCGCCGCCTACCCTGTGCCCGTAACGATCGCCTGCTACTACGAGAATCGCACCGCGCTCAGCGCGGACCAGCGCAAGGTGCCGTTCGCCGAGCGCGCGCTGCTGATCGGCGAGCGCGTGATGCAACCCGTGGCGGCGGACCACCCCTCCACAGGCGCGCCGCACGAGACGCTGCGCTTCGCCTTCTCCGTACCGAGCCCTGGGGTCTACTACCTCGGCTGCCTCACGCCCGCGGCGCCCGAGAACCGGATCAACCTGAACTTCGAAGTCAGGCCGGCAATCGACGCCGTGGCTCAGTCGCGCTGACCAGCTCGCCCAGCCGCCGCCAGTCCTCCAGCTGCCGCGCTTCGTTGCGGTGCACCAGGGCGCGGCGTCCCGGGTGGTAGACCGCCACCAGCGTACGGCCGAACCACGCGCCTGGTGCGGCGCACCCATCGCGCAAGCTAAGCCGGTGCCCTTCGATGCGCCCCAAGGCGTCCAGCGCCACGCCCCCGAGCGCGACAACCAATAGCGGGTCGATGACCTCTACCTGGCGTCGTAGGAAGTCGCTGCAGCGCTTCACCTCGGATGTCTTTGGCCGCCGATTGCGGCCTCCGGCGTCCAGCGGGTTGCACAGCACGGCGTTGGTCACGAACACGTCCTCACGTCTCAGCCCCGCAACCGCCAGCAGCGACTCGAACCGCCGGCCGGACTCGTCTCCCTGAAACGGCACGCCGCTGCGCCCGGCGCCAAACCGCCCCGGCGCCTCCCCCACAAACAGCACGCTGGCGCCGAACGGACCGTTACCCCCGCCCAGCGTGTGGCAGTGCGCCATGCCCCCGCAGGCGAAGCAGCCCTGCACCTCGGATACCAGCGTCGCCAATCCTCCGATTGTCATGCCGTCATGCTAGCAGCGTTGTCAGATGGGAGCGGGGGCATGCGTGCGTCCCCCATCTTCAATACCAAAGACCCGGTGGCGCCTACGCCGCCACGATGGGATGATTCACAGACTTGAGCGTCGAATCCCTTCCGTACACGTTGCTCCTGCTGCTGGCCCAGTTCACGGCCGGCACCGCTGCGCTCGTGCTTTACACCCAGCTCCGCGGCACCTACGAGGCAGGCTTCGTGCGAGCCTGCAGCTGGCTTATCGTCTCCGGCGCTCTGCTCACCTCGCTCGTGGCGCTGGTTATCGACCCCGCCACGCATGCAGAAGCGTTCGCGCTCGACCCTGACCTGCTCGACCCGATACGCGCGGCTTCGATGGCAATGCTGCTGTTCAGCGTCGTGCACTGGTACTACCTGCACCGCGAAGACGAGGCCTTCCTCGCCAACGCCACCGGGGCAACGACCGCCGGTCTCGGCGTCGTGATTCTCATCTTCCTCGCGAGCCTCGTGCGCCTCCCGGCCTGGAGCATCGCGGGGCCCCTGCTGACGCTGTTCGCCGGCTCGCTGACCATCGGCGCCTTCAGCGTGGCAATGATCTGGGGCCACTGGTACCTGGTCAAGCCCAGCCTGGACGAAAAGCCGCTCAACGACCTCGCCCTGATCGCGATCGGCGCCGTCGTGCTCGAGCTGGTGATCACGGCGGTCAACGCGATCATCCCCGTCGGCACGCCCATCGATTCCAACGCGCTGCTGGCGGTGTCTCTCCCCGAAAACCCGGGTTTCTGGCTGCGGGTGGGCATCGGCCTCATCTTCCCCATCGCGCTGGCCTACATGGCCTACGCCTCCAGCAAAGAGCGCTCGATGATGTCAGCCACGGGACTGCTCTACATCGCCGTCGGCGCCATCCTCGCCGGCGAAGCCCTCGGCCGCGGCCTCCTCTTCGTCACCGGCGCCCCCGTCTAATAACGAGTACAAAGTGCAGAGGGCACAGTTCATCGATGCCCCCTGCCTTACCACCGTAGCCGAGGCTTTCCAGCCTCGGCGCCCCTCACCTCGACACCGCCGACGCAGCAAGACCAACGTAGGGACGCAGCCTTAGCTCCGTCCGCAGCCCTCCGTCCGCTACCACACCTTCGTCCGCCTTGCCCCCAGCTCGCCCGCCCTATGCCCTTATGCCTCTGCACTCTGTACTCTGCACTCACCCCGCCCACCATCACCTCCGGAGGCTACCCATGCGCCGCGTCAGCCCCAACGTCTACACCGAAATCTACTTCTGGGGCTGCAACCCCGGCTTCCTCGCCACCAGCGATGGCGTCCTGCTCATCGATACCCCTCAGCAGCCCATCGACGCCCTGCGCTGGGCCGAGCGCATCGCCGAGCACGGCAAGCCCCGTTACCTGATCAACACGGAGCCTCACCAGGACCACATTCGCGGCAACGCCTTCTTCCCCGGCGTC
>CAZNHI010000375.1:0-3096 GCA_964572535.1 uncultured Dehalococcoidia bacterium | reverse complement strand
CGCACCATCGAGTCGGACGCCACGCGCGCGGCCTCCGCCAGCTGGTTATCAAAGCGGTCCTCGAGGGAGCCGGTGACGAAGCGGGTGGCGATGAATGTGCCCGCCGCGGCCAGGATCAGGGTCAGCACGATGTAGGGCGCGACGATCTTCCAACGCATGTGCGAAGGGATGAAAAGGGCAACGGACGACAGCAACCGCCCGATCGGCGCGAGTGGACCGGTCATAGCTACTACAAATATCGACAGCACTCCCTGCCGTCTTCAGATTGTGCGCGACCTTATCGTATGCGTTTGTCTACCCTACGGGCGCGTTTACGCCCACCCCTCATCTGGCAGGACGGGGTGACAGGGCAAAGCTTGGGCCCGTACCAGGAGTTCTTTGCGGGCTAGTCCTCGCGCAGCGCCGGCAGCACCTCTTTGCCCAGCAACTCGATGCAGCGCACGGTGTCGTCGTGCGTCATGTGACCGTCGTGCGCCCAGAGGCACATGTGCCCTAGGCCCAGCAGGTCACGCACGTAACGCAGCTTCTCGATCACCTGGTCCGGCGTGCCCAGCACCAGCTGGTAGTTGTCCTGCGCCTCGCGGTAAGCCTGGCTGTCGAAGTCACGCGAGACGGCGCGCGTTTTGCGGATGCCCGCGAAATCCATGCTGGCGTAACCGGGAGGCGCCATCCACTCGCGAATCTGCTTGGCCAACGCGCCGTTCTGCCAGAAGAAGTTGTAGCCCTGCTCCTGCGCCTTCGCCTCGCTATCGGCCACGAACACCCTGATCAGGTAGCCGATGTGCTCCGGCCCCATCTCATAGCCGCTCTCTGCCGCCGTGGCCCGGTACAGCTCGATTAAGTCCCGCGTCTGCTCCAGTGACGAGCCGAGCACGATGTACGGGTAGCGGTGCTTCGCCGCCCAGACCACGGTCTCCGGGCTCACCGTCCCAGGCACCATCACCGGAGGGTGCGGCTTCTGTAGCGGGAGAGCCCACGGATTGACGACACGATACTGGAAGTGCTTGCCATCCCACGCGAACGGTCCCGGCCGGGTCCACGCCGCCATGATCAGGTCGTGCGCCTCCTCGAAGCGTTCGCGGTTGTATACCGGGTTGACGTTGTTAGCCAGGCTCTCGACGCCGCCGCCCCGCACGAAGCCGGAGATCAGCCGGCCGCGGGAGATCATGTCGATCATCGCCAGCTCCTCGGAGAGTCGCAGCGGGTTGTCGATGACCGGCAGCGGGTTGCCCAGCATGAGGATGCGCGCCCGCTTGGTGATCTTGGCCAGGACCGCGCCCGTGATGTTGATCGAGGCCTGCATGCAAAACGGCGCCGTGTGGTGCTCGTTGATCATGATCCCCTCGAAGCCGGCCTCGTCCGCCACCACGTACTCTTCGTGATAGCGCTGGTAGAGGTCGCTGGCCAGCACCGGGTCGAAGTTCTCGTTAGGCAGCGTCAGCCGCAGCGCCGGGTACTCCTGCTGCAGCGAAGGGTCGTAGCCGGTATACGGCTGCTCGGTGAAGTAGTAGAAGCTCGTCTTGTTCACAGCGCTTACCTCCGCCTTCAGGCCTGCAAAAACCGCCCGACGATCTCCGCGAGTTCACGGGGCTTCTCGTAGTGGGGCCAGTGGCCGCAGCCTGGCATGATCTCCAGCCGCGAACCTGGCATCGCCGCCTGGTACAGGCGGCCGCACTCCAGCGGGATGATGCGGTCTTCGGCGCCCCAGACGATCAGTGAGGGCGTCCGCACCCCGGGGAGCAGCGCCGGCAGCGCCGGCGAGTACATGTAGGGCTTGTAGCACATCCGCATCGTCATTGAGCGTCCGGCCTCGCGAGCACCGCCGTAGTCCTGGACCGGCGCGGCGCCGTAGATACGCTGGTACTCCTCCGCACTCTCCGGGTCGTGAACCGACGCCTCGACCACATCGCGCCAGCGACGGATGAACACGTCCAGCAGCTCGCCGGCCTGAGGCTTGATCCCCGCTGCGTCCACCAGCACCAGGTGCGACAGGTTGTCCGAGTTCATCGCCGCCATCTCGGCCGCGATCCAGCCGCCGATGCCGAACCCGACGAGGTCTACCTTGTCGATGCCGGAGACGCGCAGGAACCACTCGTAGAACAGCGCCTGGTGGCTGATGCTTTCGAGCCAGGGCGGCCGCGGCGATTCCCCGAAGCCGGGGTGCGAGGGCGCCAGGACCTCGTGCTCCCGTGACAGCAGGTCGTGAAACTGGAGCCAGCCCTCCGGCCCCTCGATGCCGTGGAGCACGAGGATGGGCCGCCCCGTGCCGCCGCGCAGCAGATGCAGCCGCGCATCGCCGACCTCTATGGTCTCTTCTCGCGCGCTCGTCGTGCTGAACGTCATTGGCGCCTCCGTCTGGTTGCGAGTGATCGCGATTCTAGGCCGAGCGCGGAGCTTTTGCTATGCCGCAGACGGGCCCTGCGGCGGGCAGACGGGCAGACGATAGGTTTGCCGGTTTGCCTCATCGCCTGTTTGCCCGCTAACGTCAGAGACGCAGACTGACGAGTCGTGATAATCCAGAGGAGTGCGCAATGGCAGCTGGGCGCAAGATCAGGTTTGGCTTCGCGGCGAGCCTCCCCAATACGGCCGAGGAATGGCGCGAGCTGGCGCGCAAAGCCGAGGACCTCGGCTACGACGTCATGCACGTCGCCGACCATCTGAGCCGTCAGTGGTCGCCGCTGCTCGCCCTGCTCTCCGCCGCCGACGCCACGACGCGTCTGCGCGTCGGCACGCAGGTCATCGCCAACGACTTCCGCGAGCCGATCGTGCTAGCGAAGGAGATTGCGACTCTGGACGTGCTCACAGGCGGCCGCTTTGAGTGCGGCATTGGCGTCGGCCACCCGTCCACGAGCGCCATCGGCACCTCTGATTACGCCCAGCTCGGCAAGGAGATGGACGAGCCCGGACCGCGCGTCAGCCGCCTCGCCGAATCGTTGCGGCTGATCAAGCAGTTCATGGCCAGCAGCGAGCCGTTCGACTTCGAAGGTAGGTTCTATAGCGGACGCGGCATACTGCCCTTCCCGCGCCCCGTGCAGCAGCCGCGGCCGCCGATCATGGTCGCCGGGGCCGGGCCGCGCATGCTGCGCCTCTCCGCCC
>CAZNHI010000374.1:0-3109 GCA_964572535.1 uncultured Dehalococcoidia bacterium | reverse complement strand
GACTCCAGTCTCTCAGCCTTCCTGCCTCAGTGGGAAGCGGCCCAATCCCATTTCATCAACGGAAGCCCTGAGCCCTGGAAGCAGCTCGCCTCGCAGAGCGAAGACGCCACCATCCTAGGGGCCTTTGGCGGCTACGGGGAAAAGGGTTGGGCCGCCGTTGGCGCGCGGTATGACTGGGCGTCCTCCCAATACAGGGCAGGTGCTGCGACGATGACGGTCGATTACCTCAATGTTCGGCAGAGCGGCGACCTAGGCTTCACAGTGGCCATTGAACGGCAGGAAGGGGCGCGGGTCGGGGATCAACAGGAACCCGACAAGCGAGCGCTGCGAGTCACTCAAGTCTTCCGGCGCGAGGAAGGGGCGTGGAAGCTGCTGCATCGGCATGCCGACCCACTCATCGAGAAACAGGCCCCCTCCCGAACTCCAGAGCGGCCATGAGGTTGTTCCACGAGACAGCACCGGCGGCGTGCGGCATGACTCACACATGTGTGCTGGCCGGCCTCCTGGCGCTTGTTCCGGTGGGCCGCGCTCATGCCCAGGCGTCGATCACGCTCCCGATCGCCGGAAGAGAGGCCCTCCCGGCCGATCTCTACGGCCATGGGCCGCGTGGCGTGGTGCTTGTCGCCCACGGAGGGTATTCCACCAACGCCAGCTGGGCGGCCGAGGCCCGCACGCTTGCGGATGCGGGGTTCCGGGTCCTGGTGTTCGAAACTCGCGGCGCCGTGTCCCTGCGCGCCGGTCAGGAAACGGCCTGTCTGTACGATGCGGAGTGTATGGCCGCGGACGTCCTGGTCGCCGTTCGGTTTCTCCGGAAGAATGGGGTGCGTTGGGTGGCGGTCTTGGGCGGCAGCGCGGGAGGAGGCGCCGCAGCACAGGCGTCGATCGGAGCAGAGCCCGGTGAAATCGACCGACTGGTCCTGCTGGCTCCGATGTCCATTGCGCACCCGGAACAGGCAAAGGGCGCCAAGCTCTTCCTGACGAGCCGTGAGGATCGGAATGCTGATGGGCTCCGCCTCCCCAGCATCCAGGACCAGTATGCCCGAGCTGAGGAGCCCAAACGCCTGGTGATTCTGGAGGGGGCTGCACACGGACAGCGGCTGTTCGCCACGGCGGAGGGCCCTCGGGTGATGCGCGAGATCCTTGCCTTCCTCACCATTCCTTAGGTCGAACACCGCGAAGATCTGATGCCTAACGCAGCAGAAGCGCGATCGGTCAGGCAGACACGCAACTCACGAAGCGAGAGGCATCCGCATGGCGCGGTTTCTCGCTGCAGTGCTGAGCGTCGCGGCGATCACTGCCGTGGCCTGGATCGTCAGTCTGCCCAGCAAGGCCGAGTGTGTTGCCAGCGATCGCACAGTCGATCCAACAGAACGCCATTGCGAATCAGCCGGCGGGTATCAGCAGTTAGAGGAGCACGCGATTTTCCACGCGATCCCGGTGGCGCTCGGTTTGGCGGTCCTTCTGGCAGGGGGTTATGCGGTTCGACGCCTCATACGGCGCCGTTCAGCAGGAAACGCGCCGACTGCCTGACGCAGTCCCAACTCAGGGATGGACCTCTCTCCACTGGCGGCCATCCCACTCCCAGGTATCATCCGTGGGCACGGAGGCGAGGGTAGTTGCCTGATGCACGTCGAGCGCGACATACTTGATGGTCCGGGTCATGAGAGCCGCTCCTTGCTGCTGGGGTCCATGGGCCTTCGACAACTCCATGGTAGCATCAAGGGGCGTGCTCTCAACATGCGTTAGGCACACTCCCACAGGGTTCGATTCCTGGGCGGCCTCCACGTATATTTCAGAGGCTGGCGGACCGGTTCAGGAGGACCTATGAAGAATCCCCAGAAGGTCATTCATTGCGACCCCGAGATCCTCGGGGGCAAGCCCGTCTTCGTTGGCACGCGAGTCCCCGTGAAGTCGCTCTATGATTACCTGGAAGGCGGCGATTCACTCGACGAATTCCTTGACAACTTCCCCAGCGTGTCTCGAGAGCAGGCGATCGCCGCGCTTGAGCTGGGGCGAGCGATGACCGAATCCGATGCGCCTGCTGCTTGATGAGTGCGTCCCGCGACCGCTCAGGCACGAGCTGCCTGGGCATCAAGTCTCAACGGTTGTGGAGATGGGATGGTCAAGCAAGCGCAACGGCGAGCTCTTGGCTCTCGTTCGCGCAGAACGCTTTGATGCCATTCTGACCGTCGATCAGAACCTCTCCTTCCAACAGAATCTGCGATCGGCCGGGGTCGCGGTGCTTCTCGTAGTTGCACGAACAAATCGCCTCAAGGAGCTCCGCCCGCTCGTCCCAGCAATCCTCGCCGCATTAGCCACACTGACACCCGGCGAATATGTGGAGGTCGGTGCCTCACCAGCGCTTGCTGCCGACGGCGCGGTTGAGTTCTGGCCATCGGTGTTAGACTCCAGGGGCGCGCCGCAGCAGAAGCGCGGTCCGTTAGGCTGAAGGCAGGCTACGTGGTCACTCCGACTATTCACCGCATCGGCGCGCGCCGAACCTCCGTGGTCGTGGCGTCCCTATGTCTTGGCGCAGCTTGCCATCCGCACCCGCCAATCGTTGAACCCTGTCCCACTGCTCCCGCGACCATCGCTCCGCGCCTGACTCTCGACGAGCCAGGCTTGCCCGGGAGCCTTGTCGTTCTTATTCTCGATGGCCATACTGGAGCTCCTGTTCGGAGCGCACGGCTAATCATCCCGACCCTCAACCAGCACGCCAACACAGATTCTCTCGGCATCGCACGGCTCTCTTTGCTACCGTCGGGGCGTTACGGGATCCGGGTAATTGGAATCGGATACGATCCAGTTCAGGACTCCGCAATAATAGACCCCTCCGCTGGTCGGGTACGAGCATATCAGTTACAGGCTGCCCCAGCCCTCAGTTGCATAAGTCTCGCGCCGCCGGAGCCTGGTCGCCGTATTCCGACTCCGTGAAACCGGGCTCGACAGGAGTGGACTTCATACGAACTCCAGAGGACCTTCAGCCTAACCCCATTAAGCGGGATCTTGTCAAGCGGATGTAGTTTTCCCCCGCGGTGAAGGCAGCTCATCGCGTTCAGGTGCTGCATCCCAGCGGCGCCGGTCGGTATTGATCGGTAGCGACCGTCAG
>CAZNHI010000373.1:0-3112 GCA_964572535.1 uncultured Dehalococcoidia bacterium | reverse complement strand
CGCGATGCTCGTCAGCTTGAACGCCCCGACCTTGCCGGTGCTCTCGACGTGCGGGTAGCCGCAGAGGTCCGTGAACTCGCCGTGGCGGCAAATGCCAACCTCCGGCGCGTCGATGCCGTCGATCAACTCCTGCTTGTACGGCTGATCCGCGAAGATGCGCCGCGCCTCGTCTTTCGAGGCCGTGCTCTTGATGAATGGCTTGTCGGCTTTGATGCTGTGGCGCATGCGCCGGTCGAGCTCTGTGAGGTCCTCCGGCGTTAGCGGCCGCGGCAGCTCGAAGTCGTAGTAGAAGCCGTTCTCAATCGGCGGCCCAATGGCGTACTTCGCCTCCGGGAACACGCCGAGCACCGCCTCCGCCAGGATGTGCGCGGCAGAGTGGCGCTGCCGGTACAGCAGCTCGTCCATGCCCTTGATCTGGGCGGGAAGCTCTTCGTTCATGTCTGAGTCTCCTTCGAGGCGAGATAAGTGGGAGCTGGTGGGGGACACCCCCACACCCCCGGCAGGCGCTGCGCCCTGCACCGGCTTTAGGCCCATTCGGGCCACCAACAAAAAAGCCCAACCGTCACAGGGACGGTGGGCTCCGTGGTTCCACCCTGGTTCGTGTAGCGAATAAGCCTCGGCCTTCAGGCCGTGGTGCAGCACTACACCTCAATTCGCCGTTAACGCTGGCTAGCGGGAACGCCTACTCTCGCGCTGCGATTTCGGGGCCCGGCTCGGAGGGGGTCTTCGCGGTGCGTCCGGCGCGGGAGTTCCAGCCTCGCTCCCTTCTCTGGCCGCCGTGTTGTCGCCGCTACTCGTCCTCGTCACAGCCTGTGGTATTCGATTGTCGACTCAGTATAGCGCCTCGAAGGCGCGGGCTCACCCTGGGTTTTCGCCGATGAATGGTGGGCGGTACTGGACTCGAACCAGTGACCTCAGCGATGTCAACGCTGCGCTCTAACCAGCTGAGCTAACCGCCCCGAGGTACCGCTGATGCTAACAACCAGCCCCTGAGAGGTCAAACGAACGGTGATTGGCTTAGTGCCCGAATAGACCCTTCTTGGACTTCTGCATACCGAGGCGCTTGCCGATGGTCTCCAGCTGCGCGTCAAAGTTCGCCTCGATACGGGCGACCTCGCGGGCACGCTCCTCGGCAGCCGCCCGTAGCGCCGATGCTTCGGCCCTCACCGTAACGGCTTCGGCGTTGGCAGCGTCGAGGATGGCGCGAGCATCGCTCTGGGCGTCGTCACGCCGCGCCTCGGACTGTATCTCCGCCTCGCGCAGCAGCGACTCGATCTGCGCCTCAGCTGCCCGGCGTAGCCCCTTCAGCGACTCTACCAGGGCCGCCATCTCACGTTCGCGGTTGGCGCGTGTGTCGTCTATCGCCTGCAGACGGATCTTCCTGGCTTCTTCGAGCGCCTTCTCCAGCGCCTCGCGGGCACGCCGATAGGCCAGCTCCGCCAGGCTGTTGCTGGCCTGCGGGCCTTCCAGCGCCTTCAGCCGTTCGAGGAGCTCACCACGGGTCGAATCGAAAAGCTTGTCGTCCTGCATCCTTGCACCTGGGGGCGAAGGCGGGTGTACCAGGATCATTATCCATCTTCTGGAAAACCCGCCGCGGCCTTAGAATCGGCTTCTACATGGATAACGCACCCCGCGGCGGATTTATATCTATCACCTTCGTTATTGGCTTCGGCCTCGGCATATTTCTCGGCGCCATGCTGGGCCTGCTCGCCGTCCTCATCGTCCTGCCGGAGGACGAAGGCCCGAAGCTGATCGAGGTACCAGTCTTCGTCACAGGCACGCCTCTACCAGCAGGTGAGGATGCCCCCAAAGTCCGTACCACAGGCGCGCTTGCCGTCCGCGTTGGCCCCGGTGAGGCATTTGCCACCCTCGGCACGATCTCGCGCGGCGACCAGGTCGACGTCGTCGGGCGCGACTTCGACAGCAAATGGCTGGCGATCCGCTTCCCACAGGGCTCCAACTCCCGCGGTTGGATCCCGTCTGACAGCGTCGAAGGCCTCCCCGCAGCGAATGTCAAGACGCTCGCCGTCCTGCTGCCGACGCCTCTGCCCTTCGTCTTCAATACGCCCTCGCCATTTTCGGACTTTGGCGGTGCCGGTGGCACCGGCACCGGCGTCCCCTCCGGCACGCCGATGCCAATCCCGACGACCAGCGACCTGGACATCGGGACGGTGCGCGTGCTCGCGGACGGGCGCGTCAGCGTCACGGTGATCAACCGTGGTCCGGCTCATATTACGGATGAGGTCATCCTGCTCACGGTGCGAAGCCTCGGCGGGGACGGCGAATCGCTATCCTTCGCTGGTAACTTCCCCTCCGGCGAGACGATCACATTCCGCACAGACTCCTTCCGTGTCACCTCGCCCACGGACGTGCAGGCGATCATCGACCCCTCTGCCAGCGTCGCGGACCCCAACCGCGCCAATAATGTCAGGACGCTGCTGCTTACGCCTCAGCCCACGGTTGAGCCGCCGCCACCGCCCACGCCAGGCTAGTCCGGCTAGGCGTCCGCGGTGGCAATCCCGGGGGCGGTAGGTATAATGACTGCGTAGCCCAACCACACATCAGCAGAGGCTCCTGTGGTCGCCAGGAAGGCGACGGACCTACGAGAGAGAGGCATCGTGGCGGCAAAACCAAAGACACTCGGTGAGCTGCGCAGCTCCGGCTACAAGGTCCAGACGGTCAAGCAGGAGATGCGGCGCAACCTGATCGAGAAGATGCGCAAGGGCGAAGATATCTTCCCTGGCATCCTCGGATTCGAAGAGACGGTCCTGCCACAGCTGCAAAACGCAATCCTCTCCGGGCAGGACATCATCTTCCTCGGCGAACGTGGCCAGGCCAAGTCACGCATCATCCGCTCCCTGGTCAACCTGCTGGACGCCGAGATACCGATCGTCACGGGCAGCGAGGTCAACGACGACCCCTTTAACCCGATCTCCCGCTACGCGCAGGACATGATTCAGAAGGAAGGCGACAACACGCCGATAGAGTGGGTGGGACGCGACCGCCGCTACGGTGAGAAGCTCGCCACGCCCGACATCACCATCGCCGACCTCATCGGCGAGGTCGACCCGATCCGTGTCGCCGAAGGCCGCTACCTCTCCGACGAGTTGAC
>CAZNHI010000372.1:0-3128 GCA_964572535.1 uncultured Dehalococcoidia bacterium | reverse complement strand
GTAGCCGATCAACGTTTGGACGCCCTCGCGCTTGAGGATCTCTGCAATCGCGTCCTGGACTTGCATGTTTGTCTCTTTCGAACTGGAAGCTTGTTTACCAGAGCTCTTGGGAGGCGAGACGAGCGCCTTCTGAAAGCGACCTGAACTTGGCCATGACCAGCTCAGGGTGTACGCGCGGATTGGCGGAGGCGCCGGTGCCGAAACCGCAGTCTACGCCGGCGATGACGTTCTCGCGACCTACGACGTTGGCGTACTGGACGATGCGTTGGGCGACCGCCTCCGGGTGCTCGACGAAGTTGGTTAGCGAGTCGATGACGCCGGGCATGAGGATCTTGCCGTCCGGGAGCTTGACGGTCTCCCAGACCTTCCATTCGTGGGCATGGCGCGGGTTCGCGGCCTCGATGGAGTAAAGCTCGGCGTGGACATCGAGGACGAGGTCGACGATGTCCTTGAGCTCTATGTCGCCGATGTGCGCGCTTTCATTGTTGCCCCAGCAGACGTGGTAGCGGATGCGATCCTCGGAGATGCCCTGCAGGGCGTGGTTTAAGGCCTCGTTGCGCACCTGCAGCGCTTTGCGAAACTCCGGGATGTCCCGCCAATTCTGGCGGTCCCACGACATGGCGGCATCCGGCGCATCGATCTGCAAGACCAGGCCGGCATCGACGATCGCCGTGTATTCGTCGCGGAGCACGTCCGCCAGCGCGAAGAGGTACTCCTCCTCCGTCTTGTAGTAGGCGGTGGGGATGCGCATGGCGACGATGCCGGGCGACGGTGACGGCAGGAAGCCCTCGACTGCGTTGGTGGCGGCCAGCGCGGCCTTGAAGTTGGCGATGTCCGCCTCGTAAGCGCGGTCCTTCCAGGCCAACGGGGCGACGTTGAGCGACCGCTTCTCCTTGAGGCCCACGAGGCCGCCGGGGCGCGACGCCGCGAAGCCGGGAAAGGGCTCCGGACGCTGCGTGTAGTTGGCGAAGGGCGGGCCAGTGTTCTCGCCTTCGAAGCCGCTGAGGCGGTCAGCGACGTAATCAGAGAACATCGGCTTGCTCAGCTCGCCGTCGCTGGGGATGTCGACGCCGGCGTCTGCTTGCTGCTTGACGATGTCGGCGACTGCCGATCGGGCGCGCGCGGCGAAGGCGGCCTCGTCGTAAGGACGGCCGTTGACCTTCTCGCGCATCATCTCGAGCAGGTCGAGAGGTCGGGCCAGGCTGCCGGCGTGGCTGGTCAGGATGCGGTCGGTGCTGCGCTTCATGATTACTCGAACTCGATGACGGGGTTCTTGGGGCGCTTGCCCTCCAGGACGCGGACCACCTCTTCGGCGGCGCCCCACTCGCCGCGGGCGGACGCCTCCTCGGTGCCGGCGCCGATGTGCGGCGTGAGCAGGACGTTATCGAGCGTGAATAGCGGGTGTTCGGGAGCCGGGGGTTCGTCAGCCATGGCGTCGAGGGCCGCTCCGGCGAGGCGTCCACCGGAGAGCGCGTGATAGAGGGCGCTTTCTTCGACGATGCCGCCGCGGGCCGCGTTGATCACGAAGGCGGTCGGCTTCATCAACGCCAGCTGCCGCGCGCCGATGATGCCGTTGGTCTCGTCGTTCTTGGGGCAGTGGATGGTGACGAAGTCGGACTCAGCCAGGAGGTCGTCGAGGGGCAGCAGGCGGCCGCCGAGGGCCGTGACGTGCGCCTCAGGGATGTAGGGGTCATAGACCAGGAAATTCATCTCGAAGGCGCGGGCGCGAATGGCGACGCGGGTGCCGATGTTGCCCATGCCGACGATACCCAGCGTCTTGCCGGCCATCTCCGTCCCGACGAACTTGATGTAGTCGCCCCAGCGCCCTTCGCGCACCGCGACGTTGGCAGCGTGGGTGTGACGGACCAGAGCCAGCATCTGCGCGAACACCAGCTCTGTCACGGCCACGGAGTTGCTGCCTGGCTGGTTGGTGACCCAGACGTGATGCTCGCGGGCGGCGTTGAGGTCGACACGGCTGGCATCGACGCCGACGCCGGTGCGCGCAACGAGCTTGAGACGCCCTGGCTCCATGTGCTCGCGTGTGATCTTGCCTTTGCGGCTAATCACGGCATCGACCTGGCTCGCCTCGCGTTCCCAGCCCGCCATGTCGACCCAGGGGTCGATCTCGACGAGGTCGACGCGTTCGCGCAGCCAAGCCACGACTTCGGGGTGGAAGCGTTCGATGAGGACACGGCCAAGGGACATGCGTTACTCCGACTAGACGCTAGACGTTGAGCGGGGCTTCGGTGAGGTTTTCGTGCTCGACGAAGGCTGTGCGGAGGCGCTCGGTAGCCAGCAGCCAGTCGGCGTCGTTGGGCAGGATGACACCGCCTGAGCGCGTGAGGTAAAGGTCGGGGTTATCGACGCTGGGAGGTATCGTGCCGTGCTCTGCCAGCGCCTTAGCGGCGGTGAGCAGGGAGCGACGCGTCCGGATGACCATGGCGTCCGTGGTGCCGAGGTGCTCGTGGGTGCGATCGGCCAGTGCGCCCATGGTCTCGGTGACGCACTGGTCCTGGGTGTGGACGCCGGTGATGCCGGTGAAGCTGCCGTTCTTCTGCAGGTCGCGGTCGATCAAGTAGTCGTTGTCCAGCTGGCGGTTGCCAACCCAGCGACCGAGCCAGCCGGTGGTGTTGGGCAGGTATTCCTCGTGGCCGAAGACGGCGGCTGCGCGGCCGATCATCTGGCTACCGAAGCGACCAGCCATGCTCCAGAGAATGCAGTTCTCGTCATCGAGCGGCACCCAGGCGCGGGCGAGGACCTGCTTGCCGAGGATGCCCGTGGGGATCATCGAGAAGCAGGGGAAGAGGAAGTGCGCGATGCGCCAGTAGGTCGTGTTGGGCTCCGCGGGGCGGTAGGCGCCGTAAGAGGTGCCGAAGTCCGTGTCGATGACGACGTAGCGTGGGGACTTGTCCTTGATGGCGTAGTAACTGAAGCTACCGGCCCGCTGGTTCTCCAGCGACTCGGCGCCGCTGTGCAGGAAGCTGAGGTGGCTGGTGTCGATGTCGCCTTCCATGGCCTGCATCCAGTTGGAGTGACGGTGGGCGGTCTCGAGCAGGACTTCGCCCTCCGGCAGCATGTTCGGCTCCAGCGACGGCAGCGGGGGCGGGCTCTCCCGTGAGCCCATGTAG
>CAZNHI010000371.1:0-3160 GCA_964572535.1 uncultured Dehalococcoidia bacterium | reverse complement strand
TCTGGCTGATCCTCAAGGGCTATGCGCTGGGAGCCGGCATTCGCGGCCGCGTCACGCCGCACACCCTGCGACACAGCTTCGCGACACACATGCTGCGGGGTGGCATGGACATCCACAAGGTCCAGGAGCTGCTGGGCCACGCCAACATCTCGACTACCCAGGTGTACACCCAGGTCAGCCGGGAGCACATTCGCGAAGCTTACGAAAAGGCCCATCCGCGCGCCCGCTAGGTATCGTTTGCGAATCTTCCAGCCAACCCGGCAGCGTCAGACCAACACCCAGGCCACTGGCTCAATAGCGCCGTCGCCGGGTACCCTTCTGGTACACCGTGGCTGAGATACGCAGCTTCATAGTCGGTATTGTGGTCGCCGGTGTCTTACTGGGCATCGTCGCGATCGCGCTGGGCGCCTTCAGCAGCGAGGGCGAGGAGTCGCCTACGGCGCGCCTCCTGGGTACGCCACCCGCGAGTCCTACGGCGCGCGCCACACAGCGCCCCGCCACCACGGCGTTGCCCACAACCGCGCCCACGCGCCAGCCATCACCGACCGTCTCGGCCACCAACCCTGCGACTTCGCCGACCTCACAGGCGACTGCAGCTGCATCAGCGACCCCAGCGCCGCAGCCTACGGCCAACCCGGTAACGGCCTACGTCAGTGCAGCGTCCATTATCGTTACCGACCTCGGAGCACAGCTCGACTTCCTCATAGGCGCCGGCTCCAGCAATCCAAGCGGCTCCACGCAAGCCGCCGGCACGGTCAAGTCGCTGGCGGATCGTCTCCAGGGGCTCTCGGCGCCAGCCTGCCTTTCGAGCGCGCAGTCAACCTTGAGTCAGGGCGCGGGTACCGCCAACACCGGGGCGGACCAGCTGATCGCCGCGCTGGGTAGCTCCAACCAGGCTGCTGTCTCGGCAGCGATTACGACACTATCGAACGCCAAGGCGACGCTGGGACAGGGCGCCGCCGCGGTCTCCGCCGCCCGCTGCTAAGCCAGCCGCTTTCGCCTGCCCAACTGCGATACAATTAGATTGTGTCCACCGTAGGTGTCCTCGCCTTGCAGGGCGACTTTTCTGAGCACGAGGCGATTCTGAGAAAGCTCGACGCGGATGTCCGCGAGGTTCGGTTGCCTGCCGACCTCGAAGGTCTCGACTGCCTGATCATCCCCGGTGGCGAGAGCACCACGATCACGCGTCTCATGGCGATGTACGGGCTGGTGGAGCCTCTGCGGGCGTTCGCCGCGCATCGGCCCGTGTGGGGCACCTGCGCCGGCATGATCGTCATGGCCAAGCACGTAACAGACCTGGATCGCGAGACCCTGGGCCTCATGGACATCTCCGTGGTGCGCAACGCCTTCGGGCGCCAGATAGACAGCTTCGAAACTGACCTCCAGATCGAAGAAGTGCCGGGTGAGCCCTTCCACGCCGTGTTCATCCGCGCGCCCCTGATTAAGGATGCCGGGCCCGCCGTCAAGGTCCTGGCGCAGATCGAAGGGCAAGGCATCGTCGCCGCGCGCCAGGGCCACCTGATGGCCACGTCCTTCCATCCAGAGTTGACAGGCGACACGCGGCTACACCGCTACTTCCTGACCTTCGCCGCCGAGGTGAGCGGGGCAAAGTAATGAACTCAGTACGCACCTTTCTGCCAACAGATTTGCCCGCCCTGGTGGCGTACTCCGGCCTCAGCTCCGAGAACGAGGCCTGGCCACGCGAGCGCCTGGGCGCCGGCGAAGCGCAGGCCACGCTGACCGTCGTACGAGACCAGCTGCTGAGCTTCGCGCGCCAGCGTGGCGCCTGGGTCAGCGTGCGGCGTCAGCGACTGCAGGGCCTCGCCGGGGCGCGGCAGCGCGGCGGCGCCGAGGCCTGGGAGATCGATTACCTGCTAGACACGACCAAGGACCGCCACGTCGCCGTCGAGCTGCTCGAGTGCGCGACCGCCGAGGCCGGTAAGGAGGGCGCCCACAAGCTCTTCCTGCGTCTGGCCGGCGAAAGCGACCTGCTGCGCCCTGTGCGCGAGGCAGGCTTCGCGATCTATCAGGAGGAGACGCTGTATACGCGAGCCGGCGCCGGAGACGCCACTCCGACCGCCATGCGCCAATCTCTCGCCTCGGACAGCTACCCGCTGTTTCGCCTTTATTGCGAGGCCACACCGGAGACGACGCGACGCATGGAGGCCGCGACCTTTGGCGAATGGCACTCGGCGCAGGAGCGGCGCTGGATGAAGAACGGCCTGCAGCTGATCCAGGAGCGAGGGGGCCAGATTTGCGCCCAGGTGCGCGCCGCACGGCTGCCACAGGGCCTCCTGCTGGAGATAACCGCCGACGCGGGCGCGACCGCAGACGTCGCGGGCATCGTGAGCGCAGCTTGTGGAGCAGCGGAGTTGGCCGGGGAGCCGGTGTTCGTGCTGGCGCCCAACGCCGCCGATAGCCTGGCGCGACGCCTGGCAGATGCTGGGTTTACGCCACAGAACATGTTCGTCTCCTTGATGAAGCGCACCGCAAAACCGTTGACTATGCCGAAGAAGGTAGTTGTCGTTGCAGAGAATGCCGTTGGAGTCTGATCTGAGCTTGAGCCGCACTATCACTGACGACCTTGATCTTCTGCTTGACGCTCTCGCACCACACATTAGCGACCAGATCCGCAATCGCGCGGACAAGCACGACCTGCTCGAGGTGATCATGGACCTGGGGCGCCTGCCCCAAGCCCGCTTCCTGGGCCGCGAGATCACTCTGAGCGACCGAGAAGTAACCGAGAGCGATATCGACTACGTGGTCTCGCGGATCAGCGAGTTCGGCGAGGATAACCGCGCCGGCATCGAGCGGACGCTGCACCGCATCTCCGCGATCCGCAATCGCGGCGGCCGCATCATCGGGCTGACCTGCCGCGTCGGGCGCGCAGTGTACGGAACGATCAAGACGATCGAGGACATCATCCACAGCGAACAGAGCATGCTTCTGCTCGGGCGCCCCGGGGTCGGCAAGACGACGATGCTGCGCGAGGTGGCCCGTGTCCTCGCCGACGAGTTCAACAAGCGCGTGATTATCGTCGACACGTCGAACGAAATCGCTGGCGACGGCGACATCCCTCACCCGGCGATCGGTACCGCGCGGCGCATGCAGGTCGCGAGCCCGCAGATGCAGCACGCCGTGATGATCGAAGCGGTCGAGA
>CAZNHI010000370.1:0-3163 GCA_964572535.1 uncultured Dehalococcoidia bacterium | reverse complement strand
CTCAAGACCGCGATCATCGAGAAGGACGCCGTCGGCGGCCTCTGCCTCAACTGGGGCTGCATCCCCAGCAAAGCCCTGCTCTACGCCGCCGAGCTGCTCAACCTCTACAAGCGCGGTCCCGAGTTCGGCATCACCACCGGTGCAGTCACCGCCGACCTCGGCATCGCCGTCGACCGCAGCCGCGAGATCGTCGCGCGCTTCATCTCCGGCGTCGAGACGCTACTCCAGCAGAACAAGGTTGACCTGATTCGCGGCGCCGCCCGCCTCGACCCCGCAGGGCGGGGCGTCCGCGTCGAGCCCTCCGGCGCCCTCATCGAAGCCCGCAACGTCATCATCGCCACCGGCGGCGTCACCCGCTCCCTCCCTGGCGTGCCCATCGACGGCGACCGCGTCCTCACCTCCCGCGAAGCCCTCGCCCTGCGCGACACACCGAAATCGATCGTCATCGTCGGCGGCGGCGCCATCGGCGTCGAGTTCGGCTACCTCTACCGCTCCTACGGCTCCGAGGTCACCATCGTCGAAGCCCTGCCCTACCTCCTGCCCAACGAAGACGAGGACGTCAGCCGTCAGCTCGAGCGTTCATTCGCCGCGCTGGGCATCGCCGTCCTCACCAACACCAGCGTCGAGTCTGCTCTCGTCGCCCCGGACGGCGTGACGGTAGCCCTCAAGACGGGCACAGAGTCGCGCGAGCTGCACGCTGAACGCGTCCTCGTCGGCGTCGGCTTCGGCGCCAACAGCGACGCCCTCGGCCTTACCGAAGCCGGCGTGGAGCTGGAGCGCGGCTGGATCAAAGTTGACGGCTACTGCCAGACCAGCGTCCCGGGCGTCTGGGCCATCGGCGATGTCACCGGCAAGCTCCTGCTGGCGCACGTAGCGTCCCACCAGGGCGTCACAGCCGTCGAGAAGATCGCCGGCCTCGATCCCCCAGCGCTGGACTACGAGAAGCTGCCGCGCGCCGTCTACTGCCAGCCCCAGGTCGCCAGCCTGGGCATCACGGAAGCGCAGGCGCGCTCCCGCGGCATCGACGTGCTCACCGGCCGCTTCCCCTTCCGCGCTTCAGGCAAGGCACTGGCGATCGGCGAGACCGAAGGCTTCGTCAAGCTCGTCGTGGATAAGACCACGCGCGCCGTGCTCGGCTACCACATCATCGGCCACGGCGCTACGGAAATGCTCGGCGAGGCCAGCCTGGGTACCGTCCTGGAGACAACGCCCTCAGAGCTGGGCTACGCCGTGCACGCCCACCCCACGCTCTCAGAAGCCCTCAAAGAGGCCGCCCTCGCCGTCACCGGCGAAGCGATTCACTTCTACAGCCCCAAGCGCCCCTAACGCCGGACGTACGTCTCACCACGCCCCTCTTGTCGTTGCGAGCCATCCCCCCGTCGCGGAACCCCGGTACCACACCCCCGCCCGAGAAGCTGCAGGATTCATCCTGCAGGGATGTTCTATCAAACGAACCCCTCGAACGCCAACTGGACCCTCGAAAAACATAGGTGGCCAGCATGCTGGCCACCTACGTCTCCACTGCCAACTCAAACTCTTTCTAAATCACGCACACCAGGCACAACACGCGCAGAAGACGCTCCCGCCTCCCTGCCCTATGCCTATGCCCTATGGCTCTGCCCTTCGCCCTAATGCGTGACAGCGTCGTTGAGGCTGCGGATCCGTCGCGCCAGCACCGCCAGCAGCGCAATCGCGATCGACGAGTTCTGCGTCATCTCCGCGTTGAAGTCCCACTTCGTCAGCACCAGGCACTCGCAGTCGCTGGCCGCGCGCACGCTGGCTGAACGCAGGTGGTTGTCGAACAGCGACATCTCGCCGAAAAAGCGCCCCTCGCTCAGCGTGTCCATGACCTGCTCGTTGCCGCTGTCGAGGCCCTTGATCACCTCCACACTGCCCTTGGAGATCACGTAGAAGGCGACGCCGGCCTCGCCCTCGCGGACGATCACGTCACCCTTTTTGTATTGGCGTACCACGGTAGCTTTGGCCAGCCGGGCGATATCACCCTTGTCCAGGTCAGCAAAGAGTTCGACTTTGGCCAGGGTGTCTTCGATTGCCATGCTCGGCAACTCCTGTCCGGCACTAACCCTTGCCTGGCTCGGGCAGGCCTGCCATCCGGCAGACGGGAACCGCGGGGGTATGCGCATTCTAGGCACGCAGCGCTACCTTCACAAGACCGCCCCATCCCCAAGTAAAGGCGCACGGCCGTGCGCCCCTACCCGCCCTCATCCCTCACCACCCTCACTTCTACCCAACGCCCTGCAATGTCGACGGCCATCCGCCCACCACGAACCCCTCAACGGCACCAGTGCCATCCGTCGCCCTCACCCAACCCACCGACTGCACCGACTGTCGTTGCGAGCCATCCCGCCGCAGCGGGAGGCGAAGCAACCCCGGTAACCCCCGCCCGTCCTGCAAACCAACCCGCAACGAAAGCCCAGCCCACCCAACGTCTACACCCCCTCTCCTCGCAAGGAGAGAGGGGTCAGGGGGTGAGGTCCCTTCACACGGCACACCCCCGCCAACCCTGTCGTTGCGAGGGGCGACGGCGACGAAGCAACCTCGGTCACAAACTCCCGCCGTATTCCACATTCCGAAGGCAGTCCATAAGTCGTGCGTCGTCCACAGCCCCTCTCCACGCTGTCGAGAGGGCGCGCGGCAGCGGGGGTCAGGCAATCCAACACCTCCGCCCGAGAAGCTGCAGGATTCATCCTGCAGGGTTGTTCTCCACCTCAACCTCCCGGCGTCCGCCCGCCTCCCGGAGTCGCCCTGTTCCCCGTTCCCTCTTGCTTATCCCCTGCCTCCACTTCTGCCCGCCTGCGCGCCTTCCCGATACCCAATGCCCTAAAATACCTCCTATGCCAACCGCGCCGATCAACGGCATCAACCTCTACTACGAAGTCCACGGCTCCGGCCCAGCCATCCTCTTCGCCCACGGGCAAGGCGGCAACCACCTCTCCTGGTGGCAGCAGGTCCCCGTTTTCTCGCAGCACTACACCTGCATCACCTTCGATAGCCGCGCCTTCGGTTTCAGCCACGACATCGATAGCCGCGGCCGCCGCGCCTTCGGAGAAGACGCAATCGCCCTCCTCGACCACCTCGGCGTCGAAGACGTCCGCGTCGTCGCCCACTCCATGGGCGGCCGCCCCGCGACCGCCCTGGCCAC
>CAZNHI010000369.1:0-3195 GCA_964572535.1 uncultured Dehalococcoidia bacterium | reverse complement strand
GCGCACGGTTCGGGACCGTGAGGTCGGCAGTTCAAATCTGCCCACCCCGACCAGAATACTGAAGATAGAAAGGCGTCCCGCCCACGTCTATCGTGTCCCGTGATGCAAGAGGTGTCCAGCTATGAACTCACCTGGAGAAGGTGAAGAGGATTCAGGTCTCAAGCGACAGGGCTCCGAGCAAGCGATTCAGCTTGCGCTCGAGAGCAAGTGGGAGGAAGCAGCCTCTCTCAACAAGGCAATTCTGGAAGCGCAGCCTAACGATGTAGACACCTGGAACCGTCTGGGCAAAGCGCTGTTGGAGCTGGGTCGCTACCGTGAGGCGCACGAGGCCTACGGTAAGTCGCTGGGGCTCGACCCCGTCAACTCGATCGCCAAGCGCAACCTGGACCGCCTCGCAGGGCTACAGGACTCCGAGGCGCCTCGCCGCGAGGCAGTCGCCAAGGTGGCGCAAGACCTGTTCATCGAAGAGGTCGGTAAGTCGGGCTCGACGGTGCTGCGCAACACGCCGCGCGAGACGCTGGCGACGCTGACCGCAGGGGACGAAGTCTACCTGCGGCCGGAGAACAACTCACTGCAGATAGCGAACGTCAACGGCGACGTGCTCGGCTCCGTAGAACCGAAGCTAGGGCTGCGCCTGATGCGTCTGATCCAGGGCGGCAACCAGTACGCCGCGGCAGTGAAAAGCCTCTCCGAGGCAGACGTCGAAGTAATCATCAAGGAGACATACCGCGATCCATCGCAGACCCGGCTCTCGTTCCCGGCGACGGGCGGCGTCGAAGGCGTGCGTCCTTATATCAAGGAGTCGCTGCTGCGCCTGACCGATGACGATGACGATGATCTGCTGGATGACGACACCGAGAGGGAAGACTGGGACAGCGATGCTGACGCTGGTGACGGCACCGTGAGTCTTTCGGCCCTGGGCGATGCCGACGCAGATGATGACGAAGAGGAAGAGTAGGACTCCACCAAACAGCAACCCGTAACGGGCAACGAGAGGGCGCTTTCGAAAGAGGGCGCCCTCTTTCTTGTTCTAGACTGACCGCATGGCTGAACTACCGCGAATCGCGGTGGCGCGTTGGGAGGACATCCCTGGCGAGCGCCTGCACAACTACTGGGAGCGCGTGCGTGAAGCGGGGCTGGAGCCGGTGGATGTCAGCGGTGCGGACGTCTCAATGGCCGGCTACGCAGGCCTGTTGCTCACGGGCGGCGTCGACGTGGACCCGGCGTTGTACGGCGCGGCGCGGCAGCCAGAAACGGAAGAGGTCAACCGCAGCCGGGACGAGTTCGAGCTGACGCTGCTGCGCCAGGCGCTGGCAGCCGACCTACCGGTGCTGGCGATCTGCCGCGGCCACCAGCTGCTCAACGTTTGCCTCGGTGGCAGCCTGCTGCAGCACGTCGACGGCGACGGCCACCGTTGGCAGGAAGACGAGCCGGTCACGTCGAGCTGGCACGAGATCGAGATCGGCGCCAGGTCGAAGCTGCGGGACGTCTACGGCTCCGCGCGCATCGTCGTCAACTCCAGGCACCACCAGGCAGTGACGGCTGAGCGCCTGGCGCCGGGGCTGACCTGCACCGCGGTGAGCGACGACGGCCTCGTCGAGGGAGTGGAGAGCCCGTCACACCGCTGGGTGGTCGGCGTGCAGTGGCACCTCGAGCGTCTGGAACCCGAGGCGCCGGACTTCGCGGAGACGAGCCGGAAGCTGTGGGACGCCTTCGCGAAAGAGGCCGAGGGCTTGACACGTCATACGAGAACGTAATACATTGTGGAGGCGGGAGGATTGGTCGGAGAACAGGATGAGATTCGGGTTTCTTACCTCGACTGGGATGAGCAGAACACTGAGCACATCGCGAGGCACGATGTTGCACCGGAAGACCTCGAGTTTGTCCTGGCGAACGGGCCGCTGTTCTTTCGTAACCTCCCCGGCCGTTCGGCGACGCACATCATGATCGGCCGGGACAATTACGGACGTGTCCTGTACGTACCTATGCTCTGCGTCGAATGGCCGGACGTCTGGCGCGTGGTGAGCGCCTGGGAGAGCCGCTTCGCGCGGCGATTGTATGGTGGGAACCAGGAGGGCAGTGATGAAAAGCTACAAGGACATGGTCCGCGAAGCTGAGGAATATAAGGACACCGAGCGCGAGCTAGAAGGCCTAGTGCCCGTAAAGGCTCGGGTGGCGAAGAACCCCCGTGCCGTGTACTCCGTACGTCTAAGCTTTCCCGAGCTGGGAGAAATTAGCCAGGCGGCAAAGCAGCGAGAGATGACGGTGTCTGACTTCATGAGGCAAGCCGCCCTCTCGGCCGCCCAGGGTTACCTCGGCCTCGATGCGGGCCGGAAGGAGGCGGTCTTGCTTGCGGTGCGCGAGAAGGCGCGCGAGCTATACGAGGCGGTTGGGGAACTCGAAGGGGCGGTAGGGAGGGATGAGCCGCCTGGTCCTGCCTAATCCGGGAGGTTTGCGGTTGTACGGAGCGCCCCGGGCCGAATCTGTACAGATTCGCGGCCAAATGGTAAGATAGAGTTAACAATTCTTTGTGTTTGAGCCTCCGGTGAGAGCGCCGGGAGCCCGCAGAAAGCCCGCGTAATGACGACTACCCCCCTGAACGCCGGCAACATCCGCCCCAAGAGCATCGAAGAGGAGATGCGGGTCTCCTACGTGGATTACGCGATGAGCGTAAACGTGGCGCGCGCCATCCCGGACGTGCGCGACGGCCTCAAGCCGGTGCAGCGCCGGATCCTCTATGCGATGTCGGAGCTGAACCTGGCTGCCGGCAACCCCTACAAGAAGTGCGCGACGGTCGTTGGCGAAGTGATGGGCAAGTACCACCCGCACGGTGACACGCCGATCTACGACTCGCTGGTGCGCATGGCGCAGGACTTCGCGATGCGTTACCCATTGGTGGATGGGCAGGGCAACTTCGGCAGCGTCGACAACGACCCGCCGGCCGCGATGCGCTACACCGAGGCGCGTCTTACCGGCATCGCCAGCGAGATCCTCGCGGACATCGATAAGAACACTGTCGATTTCACGCCGAACTTCAGCGACAGCCTGACCGAGCCGTCGGTGATGCCGGCCCGCGTGCCAAACTTGCTGATCAACGGCGCATCCGGCATCGGGGTCAGCCTGGCGACCAACATTCCGCCGCATAATCTCGGCGAGATTTGTGACGCCCTTACGCTGCTGATCGAGCGTCCGGAA
>CAZNHI010000368.1:0-3208 GCA_964572535.1 uncultured Dehalococcoidia bacterium | reverse complement strand
CGCAGGCGTTCAGCCGCCACGCGCGCCCCGAAGACCAACGGCGCCAGGCCCGCGGCCGGCCTCCAGCCCGTCCTCTTCCCCTAGACCGTGGACAACCGTGAGCAGCGCCACGCCGGCTTTGCCGCTTTCACGCGCATCGATAGCGCCTTCAAAGCCGGAGACCTGGACGCCCTGCGCGCCGCGGTAGGTAGCCCGCAAGACTTCCCCAATGTCCGCGCCCCGCACGACGCAATCGGCTGCAGTCTGCTGCAGTACGCCATCTACCACAGCCCGCTGTCGCTCATCCGCGCCCTCCTCGACCTCGGCGCTGACCCCAACTACGACGACCTCGACGGCTTCCCTTCGCTGATGGCGGCGCTGTCCTGCCGCCCCGGCCTGGGTTCGCCCGGTCGGGGCGACATCCAGGACATCATCGAATTGCTACTCGCAAGAGGCGCCGACCCCAACATGCGCGGCATCAACGACTACACGCCGCTGCACTACGTCGCAGCGCTCGGTGATGTCTCAACCGTCGAGCTGCTGCTTGCCAGGGGCGCAGACCCCTCGTTACGCACGCGCATCGACCAGCTCGAGACGCCTGCGGACGTTGCGGAGGCTGCTGGCCACAGCGAGCTCGCGGCGGCGCTGCGGCAGGCCGGGAACCGTTAGGCCAGACGGACTGCCAACAAGTCGAGGAACCGTTCCACGTCATCGACGCCGCCAAGGGCGAGGTCCGCTGACTCGCGTACCAGCAGCGGCGTCTCAGAATCGACCACTGCGATGTTCAAGCCCGGCGCGCCCGTTGTCGCGCGACGCCTCGCGATCTCTCGAAAGGCGGCGGCGTCTGCCAGATCGTCCCCGACGAAGACAACGCCGCGGATTCCAAGCGAGAGCACAAGCTGAAGCAGCGCCGCGCCCTTGTCCGGCAGGGCGTGCGGTAGCACTTCGATGACCCGCTTGCCCTCCAGCAGCCGCGTGTCCGTTAGTGCCGCTATCGGCTGTAGCAGCTCTAGCAGTCGCGGCCCCACCCGCTCGGAGTCAATGCAGTTGCGGTAGTGCAGCGCGAAGCTCACCTGCTTGCGCTCCAACTCGACACACGGCAGCTCTCCCAGGTGCGGCTCCACCAGCTTCAGCGCCGGGCGCACCGCGTCGAAGCTGAGGCCATCGGCCGCATCCAACGCGTAGCTCCCGACGTAAATCAGCCCTTCGACGCCCACCATACGCCGCGCCACCGGCTCCTCACGCCCCGTGATCACCGCCACGTGGTCGAGTTTGCCCACCAGGCTGCGCAGCGACGTACGCGCCGCTTCGCTCACCGTCGCCTGGTCCGGCCGGGGCACGATGCGGCTCAACGTCCCATCCACGTCCGTGACCAGCAGCGACGGACTCGCGCCCAGGACTTCGAGCGCGGCCTCAACCGCGTCCTCTAACGCGCTCATGGCGGGATCGTAGCACCCGCGTCAGTCGGCCGCCGTGACCACCATGAGCACCGCCCCTACGACGGACAGCAAGACGCCGGCCACCAAACGCCAGGTGATGCGCTCCAGGTCGCGGTTGAACGTCCAGGACAGCAACAGCGTGAAGATGCCCGCAAAGCGCAGCAGGGTCGCCACAACCGCCACCGACGCCATGCCGAGCGCCGTGAAGCGCAGCATCTGCGCCAGGAACACAAAGAATCCGGCGCCGAAGTAGGCCCGCACCACCTTCGGCTGCAGCGCCTGCAGCATGTGCCGTCGCGGCGGCAGCACCAGCGTCGCGAGCAGGAAGCCTGCCGCCGCCACGTAAGAGATGAAGCCGCCAAAGATCGCCAGGCCGTGCGTGTCCTCCAGCGCGGCGCGGATTAGCACCGGGCTCGAACCGTAGGCAATCGCCGCAATGAATGCGAACGCGTAACCCTCGGCCTGGCGCAGCTCGAACTGCGGTGGCGTCTCCGGCAGCGATTCGCCGGCAAATGGCGGTTCCAGCGCCGTTTCCGCCGCCACGATCTGCGCGCGAGGCTGCTGGCGCTCGACCATGATCGCCGGCCCGACCAGGATCAGTCCCATGCCGATCGCCATGCCCGTCGTGATCCCTTCGTCCAGCAGGATCAGCGCCACGATCACGCTGTACGGCAGCGTTAACGACTGCACCGGGCTGGAGCGCGCCGCGCCGATCGCCTGCACCGCCGAGTAATTGAAGTACCGCCCGACCACGTAGTGCACCAGCCCGGCCGCCGCCAGCAGCAGGTAGCCCTTGCCCGAAAGCTCCGCGTAGTCCAGCAACTGGCCCGTGAACAACGCCCCGAGTGCAAACATCGACACGCCCATCAGCACCGTGACGAAGGCGCCGAAGGACGGCGGCGCCACCATAACGCCACGGCGCGTGAACACGTCGCTCAGGCTGAACGAGAGTGCAGACAACACCGCGATTGCAGCCCCAAGCATCCGCGTAAGCCTACTAGCTGCGCGGCGCTGTCTCTACAGATTCCTGGTGTGCTGTGCCTAAACTCCCCCCTTGCTATAATTCGCCGCGATGCCAGCCCTCCAGGTCGTCTCGACTCAGCCCCTCGGCGGCAAGACCACGATCGCCGTCGCGCTGGCCCGCGGCCTCGGGGACGGCGGCGCCGGCATCCGCCTCCTGCGCGTCGGTTCGGGCGAGGCCGCTGACGAAGACGCGCTGACCTTCGCCAGCTACCTCTGGGCCGGCTCCCCGGGCCAGCCCGTCGCCAAAATCCCCGCTGCTGCCCGCGGCGAGACCCTGATCATTGAACTGGACGCCGGCGCCGAGCCTGACGCGAAGCTCGCGACGCTCATTGCCGTGCGCGGCGCACCAACCGCCGCCGACAAGGCGCTCGCCGCCTCCCTGGGCGACCGCCTCGCCGGCACGATCGCGATTTGCGTCAACCCCACGGCGATTGAAGAGGTGGCGCGGGAGCTCACCAACGGCAACCTGCGACCTCTGGCGCTGATCCCCGAAGACCGCGTCCTCGCCTCGCCCAGCGTCGCCGAGATTGGCGCCAGCCTCGGCGCGCGCACCCTCTACGCCGGCGAGAACGAGCATGAGGTGGTCGAAGACGTGCTGATCGGGCCCGTATACGCGGACCCGGCGCGGCCGCACTTCCAGCGCTTCGCCTCCAAGGCGATCCTCGCCCCCTTCAACAAGACCGACCTCCACCTGGCGGCGATCGAGGCCAACGCGGCCTGCCTGGTGATCACAGGCGGCCACGAACCGTCGCCCTACGTGCTCGATC
>CAZNHI010000367.1:0-3213 GCA_964572535.1 uncultured Dehalococcoidia bacterium | reverse complement strand
CCCTATCGACCCTTCTGCCGGCGCTCGGTGGTCTCGCTGCCGTCTTCGCCGCCTGGGAAGCCTGGGTCCGGCTCGAAGACGTGAAGCCCTACCTCGTCCCGGCTCCCTCAGTCGTCGCCGAGCGACTTTACGCCGACCCCGTCTTTTTCGCCCGCGAAGGCCTCAAGACCCTCGAAGGCGCCCTCTTCGGCTTCGCCCTCGGCGCCGCCGTCGCTGTCGCGCTCGCGACCGTGATGGCGCAGTCACGCTTCCTCGAGCGCGCCATCTTCCCGCTCGCGATCCTCGTCAAGGTCACGCCGATCGTTGCTATTGCTCCGTTGCTGACGATCTGGTTCGGCTTCGGCCTGCTGCCGAAGGTGTTCATCGCCGCGCTGATCGTCTTCTTCCCGATCATGGTCAACGCGCTGATCGGCTTCCGCTCCGTGAACCCCGGCTCGCTGGCCCTGCTGGATTCGCTGTCGGCCAGCCGCGTCGAGGTCTTCCTGCGCCTGCGCCTGCCGTCCGCTCTGCCGTATCTGTTCGCGGCGTTCCGTTTCTCCTTGCCCCTGAGCGTAATCGGCGCCGTGGTGGCAGAGTGGTTCAGCGGCGACCGCGGCCTGGGCAGCGTGATCTACATCGCCAACAACAACCTGGACATGGCCACCGCCTTCGCGGGCGTCTTCATGCTGGCGATTCTCGGCGTCGCGCTCTTCCTGCTGACTGCGGCCATCGAACGGCGCGTGCTCTTCTGGCACGAGTCGAACTGGGCCGATTAGCCAGTTGTCACGTGGCTGCCGCCGGGCCTGACGCGATGAACTCTCAAGACACGCGGACTCGCAAGGACCTGGACTCGCTGATCGCTGAGTACAACCGCACTCGCAAGGCGCTGATCGAGGCCGCGTCCTCGGTGCCGGCTCAGCTGCGCGACCTCCCGTTTGTCGGTCACTGGGACCTCAAGGACGTGCTCGCGCATACCGTGGGTTGGGATTGCACCAACGTCGCAGCGCTGCCCGATTTCGCAGCGGGGCGCCTGCCGGCCTTCTTCGCCCGCTACGACGCCGATTGGGCCGCATGTAACGCGGAGTTGGTCTCCCGCTACCGTCTTGAGGACTGGGACGCCCTCATGCGCTCCCTGCGCGAGTCCCAGCGCGCCTTCGTGGCTGCACTCGATGCCGTAAGCGACACGGACCTCGACAACGCCGTCCTCTGGAACGCGCGCCGAGTGTCGCTACGAGGCATGATGCGCGCCATCGCCCGTGACGAAGCCGAGCACGTGCGCCAGATCCAGGCATTCCTGGCCGATCGCCGGCGGCTGGGCAGCGGATAAGTTGATGAGCCTGGTTAGGACGGAATCCGCTTATCCGCTAGACATCCGCTGGCAGGTAGCCTCGTGAGCGCCTACGCCTTCGACGGCGACGCCTTCAAGCCGCTGGACTGGCAGGAGAGCCGCACAATGCGCTGGGCGGCCTGGCGCCCGGACGGGGCGGTGGTGCTCGCCGTGGGCAACGGCGGTTCCGTGCTGCTCTCGGACGGGGAGCGCGCCCACACCCTGGACAGCAGCTCGAAGCAGAACCTGCGCGGCGCCGCCTGGTCGCCGGACGGCTCGACGGCCCTCCTCGTGGGCAACCGCGGCGCTGTCTTCCGCCTGCGCGGCGAGGTAATCGACGAGTTGCCGGCCGTGACCGGCGAGAACCTGCGCCGCGTCGCCTGGCACCCTTCTGGCCAGTACGCGCTGGTGGTGGGCAACGCCGGCACCGTCCTGCGCTACGACTCGGGCTCGGCGGCGCTGCAGCCCATCCCTGGCGATCGCGCCCATACGCTGCGTTCGGTGGCCTTCCGGCCCGACGGCGCCTACGCACTGGTCGGCGCCTACGCCAGCCGTTACGCTGGCTACCCGCGGCCTCAGCCTCTCTACCGCTGCGACGGCCGCTACCTGCAGGCCCTGCTCGCCAGCGACGATGAAGACGACTTCGTATGGATTGACTGGTCTAAGTCAGTTCGCGCTCTGATCTGCGGTTACGCCTGGCAGACCGACGGCTCCTTGCTCAACAAGGTGCTGATCTACGACGGCGCGACCTGGCAGACGCACGCCTGGCCCGCCAAGGGTGTCCTGCTGGGCGGCGGCTGGCGTCCGGGTTCGGAAGAGGCGCTGCTGGTGGGAGAAGCAGGGCTGGCGCTACGGCTTCAGGCTGACGGGTCGCTGGAGGCTCTGACATCCGGGACGCAGGACAACCTCGTGGGGCCGTTCTGGCGTCCCGACGGTGAGTGGGCGCTCGTGCTCAAGGGCCCAGCCGAGCGCGTGTATACGGTCTAGTCGCGGCCCAGGGGGTAGAGTAGGACGAGGGCGAGCAGGCCGATTATGCCGACCGCGCCGGCCAGCCCGAACATCACCCACGCCGGGTCTTCGAGAATCTTGTCGGCTTCGGCGAGAATGTCCAGTAGCGGCATGTTGGCTCCCGTTTCAAGCGTGATCTTGATCGAGCACGATACTAGCAGAAGCAGGCGCTAGGAGCAGCAAGCGTGGCGAAGATCGGCGGCCTCTACGTCCTCATCGACCCCGCGGCCTGTGGCGGCCGCTCCCCCGTCGACGTCGCACGTGCGGCACTCGCCGGCGGCGCCTCGATGCTGCAGTGGCGCGACAAGGCGCGCGACAAAGGCGAGCAGCTCCCAGACCTGCGCGCCGTCTACCGCCTCTGCATCGAGCACGACGCCATCCTCGTCGTCAACGATCACGCGGACCTCGCTCTGGTCCTCGACGACGCCTCTGCGCCGCGCGGGCTGCTCGGCGTGCACGTCGGCCAGAAGGACCTGCCGCTGACCGGCGTGCGCCGCATCGTGCCGCGCGACTTCGTCGTCGGCGTTTCGACCAACAACCCGGACGAAGCGCTGCAAGCCGAGCGCGACGGCGCCAGCTACGTCGCGGTCGGCGACATCTTCGGCACGACGGCGAAAGAAGGCACGCGGCGGGCATCGCCGGAGCGTCTGGCGGAGGTGAAGAGGGCGGTCGGCAGTGTCCCGGTCATCGGCATCGGCGGCATCAACCGCGGCAACCTCGGCGAGGTCATCGCGGCCGGCGCAGATGGCATCGCCGTGATCAGCGCCATCTGCGGCGCCGACGATCCAGAAGCAGCCGCCCGAGAGCTAGTCGAGGCGATGAACCTCTCCCCCTAAATCCCTTTCTCCGCTCCTTCGAGAACCTCAGGACAGGTTGCAGCGAGGGGGACTTCGGAGAGC
>CAZNHI010000366.1:0-3240 GCA_964572535.1 uncultured Dehalococcoidia bacterium | reverse complement strand
CCGCGAATTCGGGCGCATCCGCATCGGGATCGGCCGGCCGCGGCACCAGGGCGTCCCGTCCTGGGACCCGGAGGTCGTCATCCATCACGTCCTCGGCGCCCCCTCCCGCGAATCCCGCGCCATCCTCGAAGCCGCGATGGAGCGTACCTGCGACGCCGTGGAAGCGATCATCCGTGACGGCTGGGACCGCGCCATGGACGTCTACAACCGCGTGGAGGAGCCGCCGCCCTAAGGAGTGCGAGAGGGGAATGACGTTTCGGCCAGGAGCCGTTCGTGAACGTTGCGGGACTATCCTGCAGGGTTCTTGTTCTTGAAAGAGGCTGAACCAAGATGAAGATCACACGCATCTACACCGGTAACGACGGCGAGTCTCATTTCGAGGACCTCGAGCTCCCGATGGACACCGCGCAGCGTCGCGCAACCTCCGTAGCTATCGCGGCGACGAGGGCGTCTTTTGGCATCTCAGACGCCCTGGAACCGCAGGACTGGCATCACGCGCCCAGGCGTCAATTGGTTGCCGTCCTCAGCGGCGTGCTGGAAATAGAGTGCGGCGACGGCTCGCGTGCCCGTTTCGCGGCGGGCGATACATTCATCGCCGACGACCTCGCGGGCCGCGGTCACCTCACGCGAGACCTTGAGGGACCCGTCCGCCTGCTGTACATCCACCTGCCGGACGACCTCAACTTTAGTGCTTGGCAAGCATAGAGGGCCGATCTCGCTGCAAGCTCGTAGGCGTGGTTAGCTGTGCGCCCTCACCTCGCGTTACACTGGACGCAGGCCCCGGCGTCGGGGCTAAGAACAGGCCCCACACGCCGTGAGGGCCCTATTAGCGTGTCTTACTTGGATCTATCGCGTCTCCTCGAACCCGTAAGTGCCGCTTTGCGCACCACCGCGCCCGCTGCTGCCCCTCGCGCCCGCATTGGCGCCTCAGACGCCGCTAAGCCCGCCATAATGGCCGCCCTCGCCCGCGAAGCTCCCGGCGCCGTCCTCGTCATCGTCCCCAAGGCAGCCCGTGTCCAGGATCTGATCGAAGAGCTCAGCGCCTGGCTCGGCCCGGACCACGCCCGCCGCCTGCGCGCCTACCCCCAGCGCGACGCCCTGCCCTACGAGCGCGTCGCCGAAGACCCCTGGGAGGTCCGCGCCCGCCTCGATGTTCTCTCTTCCCTGAACGCCGGCAACGCCCCCCTCGTCGTCGCCTCCGTCGAGGCTGTTGCCCAACGCACCCTCTCACCTCAAGCCGCTCGTAGCGCCCTTTCCCGCGTCTCCGTGGGCGACAGGCTCAACCCGGACGATCTCCTGCGCGGGCTCCAGGCCACGGGCTTCGAGGTCGTGCCCCTGGTCGAGGCGCCGGGGCAGGCGGCGCGCCGCGGCGGCATCGTCGACGTCTTCCCGCCACAGTCGGACGACCCCGCGCGCATCGAGTTCTTCGGCTCGGAGGTCGAGAGCATCCGCCTCTTCGACGTTGACTCCCAACGTTCGCGCGACCGCGTCGACTCCATCTCACTGGGGGCCGCCTCTGAAGTCAGCCCCGACGCTGAGCTCGCCGCCCAACTGACCCGCGACCTTAACTTCGGGGCCTGCGACGAGGAAACCGAATCGAGATTGCGCGGAGAGCTGGAGGACCTTGCTCGCGGTGTCCTGCCCGTGGGCCCGTCCTTCATGCCGGCGCTGCTCTCGCCCTACTCCCTGCTCGACCACCTCCCAGACGGCGCCACCGTCATCCTGGACGACCCGGCGGACCTCTCGCGCGCTCTCGATGAGTACGTCGCCGAGACCGCCACTATGCGCATCGAGCGCGAAGCCCGCGGCCAGCTGCCCATTGGCCTGCCCGCCGCCCAGGCCAACTGGTCAGACCTCCTGCCCCGACTCCAACGCCTCAGCGCCATCGAGCTGTCACGCTTCGCGACCGAGGACGGTGGCTTTGTGGTACCAGATACAGAACGTCCCCCTAGCGGGGCTTTGGGGGCGACCCCCAACTTCAAGGGTGCCATTCGTCCACCCTTCTCTCCCGCTCCCGGCTACGGGGGCCGCGTCCGCATCCTCGCCGGCGATCTCTCGGACCTGATCAAACGCAGGGAGGCGGTGGTCATCGTCTCGCAGCAGGCCTCCCGCCTCCAGACCCTGCTCGCCGATGAAGGCCTGCCGGTACGCCTCGTCGAGGACGGGCCCGATGTATCTCCGGGCGTCATCCAGCTCCTGCGCGGCTCCCTGCCGCACGGCTGGTCCTTCCGGCCCGCAGAAGCAGGCCCCGATTCAGTCACACAAGACTCGATGTCCCGGCCTGCAGGCCAGGGTGTCGCCCTCACCCTGCTCTCGGACGCCGAGGTCTTCGGCTTCGTCAAGCAGCGCCGCGCCCTGCGCCAGGCCGGCGCCGATCGCTCCAACCTCATCGCAGACCTCTCTCCCGGTGACTACGTCGTACACCTGGAACACGGCATCGCGCGCTTCGCCGGACTGGTCCTGCGTGAAGTCAAAGAGAGCGTTGGCGGAGGCGTGGCCGGGGGAGGGGGCTCCGCTTCGGAAGTCGTCGTACAGCGCGAATTCCTGGAGCTGACCTACGCCCAGGGCGACCGCCTCTTCCTCCCCGTCGACCAGGCGGACCGCGTGGCCCGCTACATCGGGCCCGGTGACTATCACCCCGAGCTCACCCGGCTCGGCTCCGGCGAGTGGTCACGCACCCGCGAGCGCGTGCGCCGCGCCGTCGCTGACGTCGCCCGCGACCTCCTCGACCTCTACGCCGCGCGCCAGGTGCTCGAAGGCCACGCATTCTCGCCGGACAGCCCCTGGCAGCAAGAGCTCGAAGCGTCATTCCCTTACGTCGAGACGCCCGACCAGGTCGCCGCCATCTCCGACGTCAAGGCGGATATGGAGCGCCCACGCCCTATGGACCGCCTGATCTGCGGCGACGTTGGCTTCGGCAAGACGGAGGTAGCCGTCCGCGCCGCCTTTAAGGCAGTCATGGACGGCTATCAGGTCGGCGTCCTCGTCCCCACCACAGTCCTCGCCCAGCAGCACTACAACACCTTCCGCGAACGCCTCGCCAGTTTGCCCGCCCGCGTCGAGATGCTCTCGCGCTTCCTCAGCGACAAGGAGGCCCGCGACGTGATCAGCGAGGTGAAGGACGGCGCCGTCGACATCCTCATCGGCACCCACCGCATCCTCCAGAAAGACATGGACTTCAAGAAGCTCGGCCTCGTGATCATCGATGAGGAGCAGCGCTTCGGCGTCGCGCACAAGGAG
>CAZNHI010000365.1:0-3262 GCA_964572535.1 uncultured Dehalococcoidia bacterium | reverse complement strand
GAGATGGCGGTGATGAACTCGCTGGGCGCCTGGGCGTACCACTCGGACGCCACGGCCGACATCAACACGGTTGTGATGGGTGAAACATCCAGCGGCTACTCCGAGCGCTGGACGCTGGACGTGGACGAAATCGAAGGGGCGGCCATCGCGGCGGAGGCAATCGACAAGGCGCAGCGGGGCGCTAACCCCCACGCGCTGGAGCCGGGCGAATACGATGTGATTCTGGAAGAGTACGCGGTCGCCGATCTCATGGACTACTTCGCCTACCTCTCGTTTGGGGCGCAGGCGTTCCTGGAGAAGCGTAGCTTCATGTCTGGGCGCATCGGCAAGCGCGTGATGGGCGAGAATGTGTCGATTTGGGACGATGGGTTGTCGCTGGAGGGCATCCCGGCGCCGTTCGACGCCGAGGGCGTGGCGCGACGGCGAGTCGACTTCATCGACAAGGGCGTGGCGAAGGGCGTGGTCTGGGACAGCTACCACGGCGCGATGGCGGGCGAGAAGTCGACCGGGCACGCGTTGCCGGCAGGCGAGACCTTCGGCGCGATACCCGGGAACATGTTCATGGCTACGGGCGACGCCACAAAGGAAGAGATGCTGGCCTCGACCAAGCGCGGTATCTGGGTGAGCCGCTTCTGGTACACACGGCCGGTGCACCCGCTGAACGTGGTGCTGACGGGCATGACCCGCGACGGGACGTTCCTGATCGAAGACGGTAAGATCGTGGCGCCGGTGCACAACCTGCGCTTCACGCAGAGCTACCTGGAGGCGATGAACCAGGTCGAGGCGATCGGTAAGACGTCGATGCTGATGCCGTCGTTCGGGGGCTGCTGCCGGGTGCCGGCGCTCAAGGTACGGGGCTGGAACTTCACCGGCGCGACCCAGCCCTGACCGCCACTCACGTTATGTCGACTTCTCCCCTATTGAATCTCTCCAATGACTGAGCGGCTGTTTACGCTGGAGGAGGCTCTGACGCTGCTGCCGACGGTGCGCCAGCTGGTGATCGAGATTCAGGCGGCGCGGGCGGAGGTTGAGCGACTGACTGCTGAGCTGGACCGGCTGCTGGCGTTGAGCGGCGGCAACGGACACCTGGCGTCGGACCAGGATGGGGCGCGCCGCCAGGTGCAGGCGGCGGCGAGCAAGCTCGACTCGCTGATGTCCGAGCTGGACTCGATCGGCGTGCAACTGAAGCGAATAGACGATGGGCTGGTCGACTTCCCCAGCGACCGAGACGGCCGGGTGGTGAACCTGTGCTGGCGCCTGGGCGAGGAGACGATCGGCTGGTGGCACGAGCTGGATACGGGCTTCGCGGGGCGCCAGCCTTTGTAGAGGCATCGACTCTGTTCGTCCTGAGCTTGTCGAAGGACGGGGGATCAGACCTCACCTCAGCCCCTCTCCGACTTCGGAGAAGGGCTTGAATGTCGCAGGCTCTTTGTGGTGAAGCCGGGCGTGGCGGCAGATCGGCCGATGTAGGGGCGCACGGCCGTGCGCCCCTACATCCTTTGCGCCGCGCGTATTGACCTTCCAGCAGCTGGAAGCTTTACGCTGCTTGCATGAGCGACGCACTGACCATCGGCAACGTGTCCAGGCAGACGGGCCTGCCCGCCAAGACGATCCGGTTCTACGAGGACGAAGGGCTGGTGCCGAGGCCGCGTCGCAGCGAGTCCGGCTACCGGCTGTACTCGCAGGCGGACGTGCTGCGCTTGCAGCTGATCCGTCGCGGCAAGCTACTGGGCCTGGACCTGCCGACGATCCGCAACCTCGTCAGCAAGGCGCTGTCGTCCGACTGCGCGTCGTTTGGCGACGAGCTGCGGGAGGTGATCGCGCGGCAGCGGGTCGAGGTGGAGTCGCGGCTGGCGGAGCTGACGGCGCTGCGCGAGGAGCTGGCTTCGCTGGACGAACACGTCACTCACTGCTGCGGGGGCCGCACACCAGCCGACATGGCCTGCGAGTGCAACTTCTGCGGCCTGATCAGTGAAGAACAGAAAGGAGGTGAGTAAAAGTGCAAGACATTGAATCTGGCGACCTGCTCGTCGTGATCAACGCCGGCGACGACGCGTGCTGCGGCAGCGATTGCGACTGCGGTCCGCTGTGTCCGCCGGACTGCTGCTAAGCAGAGGTTTACCTGCCTTTCGCGGCTGCAGACGCGCGAGGCGGGAACCAGACGGGCGGTAAACTCGTCTGAAAGTTGTGCGCGTAATCATCCTGTTCCTCTGTCTGGCGGCGATCGTTGGCGGCGCCTACCTGGCGCTGAGTGACGAAGGCAAAGTTGCGCCCAGCGCGTTGCAGATCCTGCGCGACTCGGACGCGGCGATGGACATGACATCGATCCACGTCGAGGTGGAGATTGACCCGCTGGACGCCGGTCAGACGCCGCTGAAGTACTGGCTGGAGATCGTGAACGGACGCTGCGTCAGGAGTTCGCTGGCGGGCGCCGGGTGCTCCTGTGCCTCCCAGCCGCAAGTCTGGCCATACTTCGACCGTGCAGAAGGCGGCACTGTGTATGGAGATCAGCTAACCGGAGCAACAGCCGCCGAGAAGGTGCGCATCGTCGGTGAGGACGTGATAGACGGGCAGGAGACGTGGGTCGTCGCATACGAATTCCAGAACCCGAGCATCGAAGGACCGTTCCGAGTGGAGCGCAAGGAATGGATCGGCAAGCTGACGCAACGCTTGCTGCGCCAGGAAGAAACCAACCACGACCCGTTTGGCGTACCGGCGACGATTCGCTCTGAGATAGCAGGGCTGGCCGGATTCGAATCGCCCTGCCCTAAGGGCTCGGGTTAGCCACCGCGAAGTCTTCCATGGCCATCTTGGCTACCTGATCGCCCATGCGGATGGAGTAGTTCTGGCCGCGGTCCTCCGGGTAGATCTGCTGCATGTTGGCCAAGTACAGGCCGGGGACTGGCGTGCGGTGGTCCGGCAGGTCGTCGCGGTAGTTGCGGCGGATCACGGGCTGCGCGTTGGGGCCCTTGAACACCCAGCGGTCGACGATCCAGTCGCGGCTGAACTCCGGGTTGAACTTGGCCAGATGCGGCAGGTAGAGCTCGTCCAGTTCTTCGCCCGAGAGCGAGAACCAGGGATGGTTGGGCGCCAGGTAGTTCGAGAGATAGACGAGGTTGAGGCCGCCGTAGCGCTCCTTCTCGATGAAGTTGGTGTGCTCGATGACGGCGATGAACGGCGTGTCGGCGTCGCTGATGTTGAGCCAGTAGATTGGCGTCAGGGAATGCTAGAGGGCGACGACATAGCAGAGCGCCCACTGCCA
>CAZNHI010000364.1:0-3275 GCA_964572535.1 uncultured Dehalococcoidia bacterium | reverse complement strand
TTGTACTGCTCTGTGTCCCAGACCTCGCGCTGCATGCGCTCGTGCGGCCCCTCGACCTGTCGCTCGCCTCGCGGCCCGAAGTAGATGCCTGAGGACAGCTCGCGCAGGATCAGCATGTCGGTCCCCTTGACGAACTCCTCCTTGAGCGGCGATAGGAACAGCAGCGAATCCGGCACCACCACCGGACGTAGGTTCAGGTATAAGTCGAAGTGCTTGCGCAGCGGCAGGATCGCGTTCTGCTCGACGCCCTGCCACTTCGGGTGGTTGATCTCGTCCCGTGGCCCGCCGAACGGCCCCTTGAGGATCGCGTCCGCCACCTCGCACACCTGCAACGTGACAGCCGGCAGGTGCTCACCGAACACGTCGTACGCGGCGCCACCCGCCAGACCCTCTTTGAACCGGAACTCGTGCCCGAAGCGCCGCCCCACGGCCTCGAGCACGCGCCGAGCCTCGCCCGTAATCTCCGGCCCAATGTAGTCACCCGGCAGCACCGCGATGTTGAAGGTCGACATCCAAACTCCTCGTGCCGCGGGATTCAAGCCGCGGTGTCTTCACCGTTTCGGCCCTCACTATACGAGACACACGCCGCCCGCCAAAGCTGACTGCCTACCTCGCCTCCGCTACCGCCTTCAGACGCTCCAGCATCTGGCGCAGCGCCCGCCGCAGGCGCTTCCGCACGAAGAACTCGCCCACCAGCCCCCCATAGCGGAAGCGCATCTCCACTTGCACGATCGTGTCTTCGCCGCTGGCCTGAGCCGTCCAGGTCGTCAGGTAGTTCTCGCCGCCCGGCGGCCCCTCGTCGATGAAGTCCTCGCCCTCGCTCAGCAGCTGCACCACGTGCGTCGTCGCGCCGGGCCCGATACGCATCTCGATCTCCATCTGAGCCCCGACGCCGCCGGACACGCCGAAGCCGCGCAGGAAGCGCCAGCCGTCCGGCAGGAACCGCTGTCTCTGGGAATAGTCGCGGATCAGCGCCAGCAGCGTCTCCGGCCTCGCGGCGACCGCCACCCACTCGACGACCTCGGCCAAGGGCTACTTTGTCGCGACCGCGCAGAGCGGCGTCATCGTCAGACGAATGCGGTCACCCGTCACGTAGGGCTGGACAACCTCCAGCAGCGTTGCCTTCAGACGCTCCAGTTCGGCCGGCGAGAGTTCTTGTATCGACGCACGCAGATTGCCGGGACCGGCCATTCGCCTCTCCCATAACGCATCGAGGGACTCGTACTCCCCGGTGAGCGTCAGCGCCTCGACCCGCACCTGACGGAAGCCTGCATTCTTGAGTAGCGCTGCCAGCTTTCCCGGCGGCGCCAGCTGATGCACACCCGGCGCGTTGAAATCAACCGGTGGCGGCGGTTTCCCAAAACGCCTCAACGCTTCTCCCATGACCGTCTGCCCAGGGCTGCGTTCCGGCTCGTCCCACACGGAAAGCGCGAAGTGACCGCCGGGTTTCAGCACGCGCAGCACTTCAGCTACAGCCTTCTCGGGTTGGGGACAGAACATCACACCAAAGCGACAGGTCGCAGCGTCAAAGCTCTCGTCCGGGAAGTCGATCGCCTCGAGGTCCATCACGCGTACCTCGACGTTGTCCAGCCCCGCCTCGTCAACCCGTCTCCGCGTCACCTCGACCATCTCCGGCGCCAGATCGGTAGCTATTACGCTGCCGCCTGGCCGCACCAGCTTCGCTATGTTGATCGCGGGGTGCCCGGAGCCACACGCCAGGTCCAACACCCTCATACCGGGAGCCAGACCCGCCTCGCGGCAAAGCCAATCGGAGACGGGGCCGGTCTCTCTCTCCAGGCGCTCGTGCATGCTGTCCCAGCCAGCCGCGCCGGCGCTCCACTGACGCCGCTGCTGCTCCTTGAGTTCCTCGTTGGTCGGCGTCATAGCTGATTTCGGCCTTTCCTGCGACCCTGGCTTCAGGCGACCGTCGTCGGCAGGAATTCGGGCCGCTGCTTTTCGAACGCGGAGATGTCGCCTTCGCTCTGCAGCGTCAGGCTGATGTCGTCCAGGCCGTTGAGCAGGCAGTGCTTGAGGAACGGGTCGATCTCGAATCGCATCGACCACTCCTCGCCGGAGAGCTGCACCATCTGCGTCTCCAGGTCGATGTTCACTAGGGCGTCCGGCTTCTGTTCCGCCGCCTGCATGAGGATATCGACCTCGTCCTGACGCAGCGTGATCAGCAGCAGGCCGATCTTGCCGCAGTTGTTACGGAAGATATCCGCGAAGGACGGCGCGATCACCGCCTTGAAGCCGTAGTCCTGCAGCGCCCACGGCGCGTGCTCTCGCGACGAGCCGCAACCGAAGTTCGGCCCCGCGATCAGCACCTGCGCGTTGGCGTACACAGGGTCGTTAAGCACGAACGATTCGTCCTTGCGCCAGCTATCGAACAGAAACCGCCCGAAGCCGTTACGCTGCACCAGCTTCAGGTACTTCGCCGGGATGATCTGGTCGGTGTCGACGTCGGCCCGGTTCAGCGGCATCGCCTGGGCCCGGATCGCCTTGATCGGCTCCATTAGTTGCGCCTCCAGCCGCGGATATCGACGAAGTGTCCGGCAATCGCCGCAGCTGCCGCCATCTCTGGACTCACCAGGTGCGTGCGTCCACCGGGACCCTGCCGTCCCTCAAAGTTGCGGTTTGAGGTAGAGGCGCAGCGCTCACCCGGCAGCAGGAAGTCCGGGTTCATGCCCAGGCACATCGAGCAACCCGCGTCGCGCCACTCGAAGCCCGCGGCCGTGAATATCTGGTCCAGCCCCTCCTGCTCCGCCTGCGCCTTCACCAAGCCGGAACCGGGCACCACCATCGCGTGCACCGTCGACGCCACCTTGTAGCCGCGCACGACGCTCGCCGCCACCCGCAGGTCTTCGATGCGCGAATTCGTGCACGAGCCGATGAACACGCGGTCGAGGTTGATGTCCTCAATCGCCGTCCCAGGCTTGAGGTCCATGTACGTGAGCGAACGCCAGCCCAGCTCCCTCGCTCCTGCGTCCGCGAAGTCGTCAGGGTTCGGCACGCGGCCCGTCACCGGCACGCTCTGCGCCGGCGTCGTGCCCCAGGTCACGCCCGGCTCGATATCTTCAGCTCGCAGCGAAACGGTCTTGTCGAAAGTCGCGCCTTCGTCCGTCGGCAGCGTCTGCCAGTAGGCGAGCGCCTTCTCCCAATCGGTACCTTTGGGGGCGAACGGCCGGCCCTCGATGTACGCGAACGTCTTATCGTCTGGAGCGACCATGCCCGCGCGGGCCCCACCCTCGATCGACATGTTGCAGACCGTCATGCGG
>CAZNHI010000363.1:0-3285 GCA_964572535.1 uncultured Dehalococcoidia bacterium | reverse complement strand
GATGAAGCCAGCGCTGGCCCGCGGCGAGCTACGGGCCATCGGCGCCACCACGCTGGACGAGTACCGCAAGTACATCGAGAAAGACACCGCTCTCGAACGCCGCTTCTCGCCCGTCTACGTCGACGAGCCGAGCGTCGAGGATACGATCGAGATCCTCAAGGGCCTGCGTGGGCGCTACGAGGCGCACCACAAGGTGACGATTACCGAGGACGCCATCGAGGCCGCGGCGCGGCTGTCGCACCGCTACATTTCGGACCGTTTCCTGCCCGACAAGGCCATCGACCTGATCGACGAGGCCTCGTCCAAGCACGTCATCGACGCGCAGTCGATGACGCCGGAGCTGCGCGAGATCAAGCTGCGCCTGGACGAGATCGACTCGCAGATCGAGGCGGCAGCGGGCAAGGACGACTACGAGGCGGTGGCGAGGCTGAAGGCTGAGGTGCTCAAACTGCTGGAGGAGTACAACGCCAAGAAGGGGGAGTGGGAGCTGGCCGGCCACCACGGCAATATGACCGTCAGCGACGATGACATCGCCAGGCTGGTCGCTTCGATCACCGGCATCCCTGTCGCCAGCATGCTGGAGGGCGAGTCCGAGAAGCTCCTGCACATGGAGGAGCGCCTGCACGATCGGATCATCGGCCAGGACCAGGCGATTGTCGCCGTATCGGACGCCATCCGCCGCGCCCGCGCCGGCCTGAAGGACCCCAAGCGCCCGATCGGGAGCTTCATCTTCCTGGGCCCCACGGGCACAGGTAAGACGGAGACGGCCCGCGCGCTGGCCGAGTACCTGTTCGACGACGAGGACGCTTTGGTCCGCATCGACATGTCCGAGTACGGCGAGCGGCACACGGTGTCGCGTCTGATCGGCGCGCCGCCCGGCTACGTCGGCTACGACGAGGCCGGCGGGCTCACGGAGGAGGTGCGGCGCAGGCCCTACAGCGTGCTCCTCTTCGACGAGATCGAGAAGGCGCACCCTGAGGTGCTCAACGTGCTGCTGCAGGTCATGGAGGATGGCCGTCTCACGGACGGCCACGGCCGCACCGTGGACTTCCGCAACACCGTGGTGATCATGACCAGCAACCTCGGCTCCACGCAGGACACGCGCTCGCCGTTCGGCTTCCAGGCGGACCGCACGAAGTCGGAGGAGGAACGCGACCGGCTGCACAAGAACGTGGAGCGGGCGCTGCAGGCCTTCTTCCGCCCCGAGTTCCTCAACCGGATCGACGACATCATCATCTTCGAGCCGTTGACCGAGGCCGAGCTGCGGCCAATCGTCGACATCATGCTCAAGGATGTCGCGGCGCGCCTGGCCGAGCGCCAGGTGACGCTGACGTTGACCGGCGCGGCCAAGGAAGCGCTGGTCAAGGAAGGCTACGACAAGGTCTACGGCGCCCGGCCGCTGCGGCGCACGCTGGAGCGGCGGGTGGAGAACCCGCTATCGAGGCGCATTCTCAGTGGCGAGTTCGCCGATGGTGACCACGTCGTCGTCGACTACGTGGACGGTGAGTACAGCTTTGCCAAGGCTGCCGTCACAGAGGCGGTCACTGCCACGGTGTAGACGTGAAACCGCGGGTTGAAGCCCGCGGCAGCACAGAGGAACCAAGACGCTCCGGCTACTCGGCCGGGGCGTCTGCTTCTTCCACGCGCTGGCGCCGCGGCGGTGGCTCGCGCTCGATGCCCGTTAGCGCCTGAGCCACGTAGATCAGCGGTACCTCGATAATCGCTGCGATCAGACCCGCGATACCGCCGATGATCAGCGCGACAACTCCGCCAACGACTGTGACCGTGAGGCCAAGGAGAATGACTGAAACGGTGCCGATGAAGGCAGACTCGTGGTCGTTGCCCGACGCCCCAATCACCGCATAACCCAGGATGCTGACTGCAAGCACGACGAAGAAGATCATGCCGTCGATTGCACCCCATTGCGCTCCTTTGACCAGCATGGCTACCGTTGGGTCGCTTCTCATGGTGTCGAGTCCGACCTCGCCGAGCGCCCGCAGCGTGCAGTAGAACGTCGTCAGCCACAGCAGCAGGAACAGCGCGATACCCAAGCGGCTATCCAGTTCTTCGAGCTGGTCGCCCAGATCCCCTTTCAGGAAGACCAGAAGGAGTGGCACGAAGACGAAAACAGAGGTCTGGAATGTGGCCAGCGCGAACGCCAGCGTTAGCTCTGCCCCGCTGCGATCTCCCAAGCGCCGTGCCTCAGAAGTGAGCCAGCGCAACTGCCACCCCCACGATCGCGGCAACCAGCAACGCCGTGGCGCCGTACATGCCCTGAAGCACCGGTGACAGGGGTCGCTGCGACTGCGGCTGTAGCTGCAACAGCGCGACGCTCAGGCTCCTCACGGCCGAGAAGGCGAGGAAGACGCCAACGAGCCCCAGCTTGAGCGTGAACTGGTGCCCCCACTCGCTGTCGCGGTCTGGCAGCGAGTCGCCGAAGTGCCCGAGGTTACCCACGCCCGTCATGACGACGAGGCCAATGGCGCCCCAGGAGGCCCACTCGTACGCCTGCATGAGATCGAGCAGCGTGCGGCGGTCGGCGTTTCGCCTTCTCAGGACCAGAAAGAGAATGAAGAGGAGGAGCGTGCCTCCGAAGAGGAAGGAGACGGCTGTTACGTGTACCCAGCGGACGAGGAACGCCATAGCGTATGCCTCTGCGGGGCTCCGGCTTCCCGCCTGCAAACCGCAGGCGGTGCCAAACTACTCTCTTGTGATAGTTGGCACAAGTACTAACGTAAGCGCTTTTTCCCTTCGATAATTTTTCTCATCACAACGAATCCGGCACCCGCGTACTATCCACGGATGCGTTGGTCGAAGGTGACTTTCGAATCTACGTCATCCCAGGCAAGTAGCCGAAAGACGTAGCACGGAAGAAGCCTCTCGATGGAGAGGGCCTCTGTTCTTGTCCGACGGCGAGCTATTGTTGCCTTGATAAAGACTCACTGCGCTGTGAACTTCACCTCGCGCTCGTTCACGCGCACCGTGTACGTCTGGCCTGATGTGAAGTCGCTACCCAGGTTGATGTTGAGGTCGTACATGCCGTAGATCGCCGTGCAGATCGCGTTATCGGGCAGCGAGTTGAGCACGACCACCTGAATCACGTTCCCCTGACGCGGCAACACTTCGTGCGAGAACGGCTCGGCGCAGCCGCTGGGCAGCCCCGCCTTGATGCGCAGCATGTACTGCGGCGGGAAGGACTCCAGCGTCAGCACCTCCACACCGTCAATCGGCGCGGGCTCCGGGTGGCGCGGCAGCACGATCGGGCTGCTCGCGGGTGGTGGGGTT